>CACYJP010000105.1 GCA_902774725.1 uncultured Lachnospiraceae bacterium | reverse complement strand
ATTATTTACATATTTTTCTTATAATGTTAAAATTATGATGTATGAATTAATTATTGGGGAGGGGTCAGTGTGGAAGACGTTAATAGAAGTTACGATGAGTTCACACTTAATTTTAAATTAGAGGAAGATGTTCCTATTGATCAGTTCGAAATGACCATGTACAACTATGAGTTTGTAGGCAACAAAACAAAGTGTACATGCGTAGCGATAGATGGAGTAAGAGCACTACAGTTCAAGGTTCCTGCAACGCTTCCTTTAGAGCAGTTTCTGAGAAAACAGCTTTATAAGGGTGAGTTTTTATCAATCTTATCTAATATTCTGAATCAGCTTATTTATTTCACTGAGAATAATATGTCTCTTAATAAGCTACTTCTTAATGTGCATTATATGTATATCGAATTATCTACTCTTGATATACAGTTGCTTTATCTGCCTGTAAATAAGAAGTTTGCAGACTGTAATGTTACTGAATTTATTCAGAATTTTATCAGCAAGGTAAGATTTGCCAATATGGAATCTGTTGAGTGCGTTGATCAGATTCTTAGATATCTGGACAGCAAGCTTATGTTCAACCTTGAAGAGTTTTATCAGTATATACTTTCGCTTGAACAGCAGAGTATAACTGAAGATGAAAATACTACTTCAAATGAAGGCCATACAGCTATGCTAGCTACTTCTGAGAATTATAACAATCCGGTTCCTTATCTTGTAAGAGTAAAGACGAATGAACTTATTCCAATACTGCATAAGGAATTCATGGTTGGTAAGTCAGTGAACTGTGATTATCAGATAACAGATAATAAGAAGGTCAGCAGAAAGCATGCCATATTCAGAATCAGTAATGGTGAATGCTATGTAAGAGATAATGATTCTACGAATCATACCTTTATCAATGGACAGCTTATCCAGCCCGGAGTTGAGATAATGCTTTCAAATGATGATTATATCAGACTTGGTGATGAGGAATTCAGATACTGGGTTAGATAATAGTTATAAATGTTTTAAATTTAGGGTGAGAAAAAAAGATTCTTCGGATTTTGTTTTATACAAATCGAAGAATCTTTTGCTTTTTAATATGTTTATTTGAAGCAAATTATATTTGAAGTTGTACTTATTTGATACTGTTTAAAAATGCTTCGTTTATTTCGAGAACCTTATTTATAGCGTCAGGTCCCGGAGCACCGATTGTGTTTCTCTTTCCAACGCAGGTCTCGAGACTGATTGCATCATATACATCCTCATCGAAAACATCTGATATGCTTTTAAGCTCGCTTATGCTTAATTCTTCGATGGCTTTGCTGTTATCTATACAATAGAGTACGAGTTTTCCGATGATACCGTGTGCATCTCTGAATGGAACGCCTTTTTTAACAAGATAATCAGCAGCATCAGTTGCATTGGTAAAGCCGTTCATGGCACTGGCCTTCATTTTATCCTTGTTTACCTTCATTGTACGGATCATTCCTTCGAAGAGAGCAATACAGCCCTTTACAGTATCGATGGCATCAAATGTAAGCTCTTTATCCTCCTGCATATCCTTGTTGTATGCAAGTGGGATACCCTTCATTGTTGTAAGGATTGAAATGAGTGCCGCGTATACTCGGCCTGTCTTACCTCTTACCAGCTCTGCTATATCAGGGTTCTTCTTCTGTGGCATGATTGAGCTTCCTGTACTATAAGCATCGTCAAGCTCTACGAACTGATATTCATTTGAGTTCCATATGATTATCTCTTCAGAAAATCTGGAGAGGTGCATGCTTATAGTTGAAAGAGCCGAGAGAAGCTCGATGACATAGTCTCTGTCAGATACTGAATCCATGCTGTTAAGAGTTGGTCCTTTGAAGCCGAGAAGCTCAGCGGTCATATCTCTATCGAGAGGATATGTTGTACCGGCAAGAGCACCTGCTCCAAGCGGGCAGTAGTTCATTCTTTCATATATATCACACATACGGCTGTAGTCGCGCTTAAACATTTCCATATACGCACCAACATGATGTGCGAGTGTTACAGGCTGTGCCTTTTGGAGATGTGTGAAGCCCGGCATATAGGTGTCAGTGTTTTCTTTCATAATACTGTGGAGTGTTTTCATCAGACCATAAAGCAGTTCCTTAATGTTAAGAACCTCATCTCTGGTATAAAGACGCATATCTAGTGCAACCTGATCGTTTCTGCTTCGACCGGTGTGAAGCTTCTTTCCTGTATCGCCGATTCTGTCGATGAGAGTAGCCTCAACAAAGCTGTGGATGTCTTCGTACTTTGGGGATATTTCGAGATCTCCGTTTTCTATATCATTTAAGATCCCCTTTAATCCATTAACGATATCTTCGGATTCTTCCAGTGTAATGATGCCTGTTTTACCAAGCATTATTGCGTGTGCAATACTTCCCTTTATATCCTGCGCGTAAAACTTCTGATCAAATGAGATAGAAGCGTTGAAATTATATACTAATTCGTCTGTTTCTTTTGTGAAACGTCCTCCCCAGAGCTGAGCCATATTGATTACCTCTTTTAACTATTTTTGTAATATTTTATTAACCACCTTAGTTTAGTACACTTAAGTGAATACCGCAAGAAAAAGTTGAATGACGAAGATTAGATGATATAATTAAAAATGGAAGGTGACGATATGAGTAATAAAGTTTTTAATGCAATAATAGTTTTAATTTTAATAGCTGCTGCTGCATTTATGCTTATCAAGGTGTTTCCAAAGGACTCTGATGAAAAGTCTGTTAAAAACAAAGAGACATCGGAGGTTCTTCATAGCGTTGAAGAGGTTTCAGAAAGTCTGAACGTAGCTTTTGATTCAGGAGAGGACGGAAAAATCAAGCTGAATATTTCAAATGAAATATCTGATGATGAGCTTAAAAAGGTCAATATGTCCATTAACTCGATGAAGGGAAACATTATCTCTTTTACAACTTATGAGAGTAACAATGATGATCTGAATAATTCGTTCAGGGCTGTTGAGTTTGAATATGAAAAAGCAGATACTATGTATGTTTATGAAAGTATAGTTAAGGGTAAAGCTATACCTGCTGACAAGAATGATGCTATTAAGCTAAGAGATAAATGTCAGAAATTCCTTGAACAATATATCAAGAACTATATGACTGACTATGATAAAGAACTCGTGATACACGACTATATAATTAATAACTGTGTTTATAGCTATAGCGATGACAATGATAATTCGGAGTATTCTGCATACGGCGCTCTGGTAAATGGAAAGGCTGTTTGTTCAGGTTATGCGGCTGCTGCGAATTTGCTTCTTATGTGTTCGGGAGTTGAGAGTAAAATAGTAACCGGTGTCGCAACTCATATTAAAAATGGACACTCTGAGTCAGAGAACCATGCATGGAATCAGGTTAAAATTGGCGGAGAGTGGTATCATCTTGATGTTACATGGGATGATCCGGTTGGAGATAAGAATACATTGATACATGAATACTTCAATCTAAATGACAATATCATCGGAGAAGATCACGAATGGGATAAGGGTAATGCATCTAAATGTTCAAGCATGAAGAATAATTATTATATGAAAAATGGTGCGTATATATATGATAAAGCTTCTCTTGAGAATTATATAAGAGTAAACCTGGCGGCCGGAACTGATAATAATATCGAATGTGCGCTAAAAGGTCTTTCGGTTTCAGATGATGATCTGAAGTTCGTTTATGATTACAGTGGTGTTTATAGTGTCAGTTATTCTCTCAGTGGAAATGAAGATTACAATATACTTTCGGTTTACATAAATGAGTAAAAGTAATGCTTTTGGCGAATTTTACCTTTAAAAACCTTAAAAAGCGTATTGCTTAGTGTAAAATTTGTGCAATTTTTCCAAAAGTATTTGTTGATTTATTACAATAAGTGTGGTAATATAATTGTAACAAATCAAAAGATTTCTTAATAATACTTAAAAACCATCCTTTCATCGATCCCAGACCATGACGGTCTGGGATTTTACTGTGCGTTAATTGACTTTTTACAGTGTGAGGGGTATATTTTATAAAGTGTCCATTCGACTATTATTAATAGGATAGTAGATGGTACCGGATAGTGTTTATGATTTTTAAATAATATAGATAAGAAAAGAGGCGTATTTAAATGAGTACAAAAAAAGGAAATCTCTCAATTAACAGTGAGAATATCTTCCCGATCATTAAAAAATGGCTTTATTCTGATCATGATATTTTTGTCAGAGAGCTTATTTCAAACGGTGTAGATGCTATCACAAAGCTTAAACGACTTGATTCGATGGGAGAGGCAGAGATAGAGGATAATCCTGAGTACAGGATAACAGTAACCTCCAGTCCTAAGGATAAGACTCTTGTTTTTGAGGATAATGGTATCGGAATGACAGCTGATGAGGTTGAGAAGTATATCAACCAGATAGCTTTTTCCGGAGCTGCAGATTTTCTTGAGAAGTACAAGGATAAGGATCAGAGTGAGCAGATAATCGGTCATTTCGGTCTCGGATTTTATTCAGCGTTCATGGTTGCTGATAAGGTGACTATCGACACACTTTCATACGAGGAAGGTTCAAAGCCTGTACATTGGGAAAGTGACGGCGGTCTTACATTTGAAATGAGCGAGGGAAACAAAGATACAAGAGGAACAACTATTACTCTTTATCTGTCTGATGATTCACTCGAGTTTTCAAATGAATTCAGAGTAAAAGAGGTTATAAATAAGTATTGTTCCTTCATGCCTGTTGAGATCTACTATGTTAATGAAGATAAGGCAAAGGAAGAGGTTAAGTCAGAGATAGAGGCTGAGGTTAAGGCTGATGAGGATGAGCTTGTCGGGGATGCTCCAAAGGATGAGGTAAAGGCTGATGCTGATACAAAGAAGGATGATGAGCCAAAGCCGCTCAACGATATACATCCGCTTTGGACAAGAACTCCTGCTGACTGTAAGGATGAGGAGTATATCGATTTCTATCAGCATTTGTTCCTTGATTTCAAGGAGCCGCTTTTCTGGATACATCTGAATATGGATTATCCGTTTAACCTTAAGGGTATTCTTTATTTCCCTAGACTTAATCCAAACATGGATAAGCTTGAGGGAACTGTAAAGCTTTATAATAATCAGGTGTTTGTCGCTGATAACATTAAGGAGGTTATACCTGAGTTTCTTCTTGTGCTCAAGGGTGTAATTGATTGTCCAGATCTTCCGTTAAATGTATCACGTTCAGCACTTCAGAATGATGGTTTTGTTGCTAAGATATCTGATTATATAACAAAGAAGGTTGCCGACAAGCTGATCGGTATGTATAAAAATAATAAAGAGAAGTATGAGGGACTCTGGGATGATCTTAGTCCATTCATCAAGTTTGGCGAGAATCAGGTATTCTATATATCTGATGCGGAGACTCAGGCTAAATATATCCAGATGTTTAAGGATGAAGGCATCGATGCTATATATCTGACACATAATATAGATAATCCATACATTACAATGATGGAAGCGCGAGATGACAAGGTTAAGTTTGCTCGAATTGATTCTGACGTCAGTGCTACATTTAAGGGCGAAGCTCTTTCAGAAGAGGATGAGAAGAAATATACTGAGTCTCTTACAGAGGTTTTCAAGAAAGCTCTTAATGTAGAAGAGATAAAGCTTAAGGTTGAGTCTCTTAAGGATGAAAATATATCTTCAATGCTTACACAGTCTGAGGCTGATCGTCGTATGGCTGAGATGATGAAGATGTATTCAGAAGCCGGAATGGGCGGTATGGGAATGAATTTTGGTCAGAATAGTGAGACTCTGGTCCTTAATTCAAACAATAAGCTGGTAAAATATGTGCTTGATAATCCTGAAGGAGAAATCACTCCGACTATCTGCTGCCAGCTCTATGATCTTGCTGTACTTGCTAACAAGCCGCTTTCTGCAGATGAGCTTACCAGGTTTGTTGCAAGAAGTAATGAAATACTTGGAAAGCTTATATAATATTAAAGTGAACTGTCCTGTTTTTATCATACATAAAGAGGAGAATGATGCATGATATACAATAATATTCTGGATGCCGTTGGCCATACACCTATGGTCAGACTAAATAGAATGGTTGAACCTGATAGTGCTGAAATACTTGTAAAGTTTGAAGGTGTCAACATCGGAGGCTCGATCAAAACCAGAACAGCTCTAAATATGATTCTTGCCGCTGAAAAGGAAGGACTTATTAAAGAAGATACAATAATTGTTGAACCGACAAGTGGTAATCAGGGTATCGGACTAGCTCTTGTTGGTGCTGTGCGTGGTTATAAGACCATAATAATTATGCCTGATTCTGTAAGCGAGGAGAGGCGTAAGATAGTTAATCACTACGGTGCTGAGGTTGTACTGATTCATGATGATGGCGATATAGGTAAATGTATAGATGAGTGTTTACAGACAGCACTCAAGATGCAGAAGGAAAACCCAAAGGTTTTTGTTCCACAGCAGTTTGAAAATCCAAACAATCTGCTCGCGCATAAGAATCATACAGCACTTGAGATAATGGAACAGGTTGCGGGACATATAGATGGTTTTTGTTCAGGTATAGGAACCGGTGGTACTATAACGGGAATAGGTGAGGTTCTCAAGGCTCAGTATCCGAATATAGAGATATGGGCTGTTGAACCTGAAAACGCTGCTATACTTGCAGGCGGTAATATCGGAACTCATCTGCAGATGGGTATCGGAGATGGTATCGTTCCGGATATACTTAATCAGGACATATATGATGATATATATATAGTTACTGATGAGGAGGCTATCTCTACGGCTCAGAAGCTCGCAAGAATGGAAGGCCTCATGTGTGGTATATCAAGTGGAACAAATGTTGCCGCTGCCATAAAGCTTGCCAAGAAGCTCGGCCCCGGCAAGACGGTAGTGACAGTACTTCCTGACACTGCAGAGAGGTACTTCTCAACTCCGCTTTTTGAAGAGTGATAGTACTTAATTAAATGATATATAAGCCAAAGGCTCACCCCTTTGGCTTATTTTTTGAGTTGTTTACATTATCCGCCATTATTGTTATAATATCACTTTAGTGAATTTATAAGAAAAAAGAGGTATGCTATGAGGATTTATAATACCAAAACAAGAAGAAAAGAAGAGTTTAAACCAATTCATGAGGGCAAGGTTGGCATATATGTCTGCGGACCTACAGTATATGATTTTATTCATATAGGTAATGCCCGTCCGATGATAGTCTTTGATACGCTTAGAAGATACTTTGAACATAAGGGTTATGAGGTTAAGTACGTAACAAACTTCACAGACGTAGATGATAAGATAATAAAGCGTTCTATCGAAGAAGGAATCCCTGCATCTGAGGTTTCCGAAAAGTATATAGCTGAGTGTAAAAAGGATATGGAGGCGTTAAATGTAAGACCTGCCTCTGTTCATCCGCAGGCAACTCAGGAAATCCCTGAAATGATCGATATGGTTAAGACTCTTATTGATAAAGGCCATGCTTATGAGAAGAATGGAACGGTTTACTTCAAGGTAAGAAGCTTTGAACCATACGGTAAGCTTTCTCATAAAAAAATAGATGATCTGGAATCAGGTCATAGAGCTGAAGCTCATGCTCTTAAGGTTACGGGTGAGGATGAGAAGGAGGACGCTCTTGACTTTGTTCTTTGGAAACCAAAGAAGGAAGGAGAACCATTCTGGGTATCACCTTGGGGCGATGGACGTCCCGGCTGGCATCTTGAGTGCTCATGCATGTCTAAAAAGTATGTAGGTGAAACTCTTGATATTCATGCTGGTGGAGAGGATCTTATATTCCCACATCATGAAAATGAGATAGCACAGAGTGAGGCTGCCAACGGCGTAGAGTTTGCTAACTACTGGATGCATAATGCATTTCTTAGAATAAACGGCGATAAAATGTCAAAATCACTTGGTAATTTCTTTACTGTCAGAGATATCTGTGAGCAGTATGATCCTCAGGTTATTCGATTCTTTATGCTTTCAGCACAGTACAGAACTCCTCTTAATTTCTCTAAGGAGCTGGTAGAGGACGCATCTCGCGGACTTGAAAGAATTCTTAACGGAGCAGAGAAGTTAAAGGAAATAGCTGATAAGAAAAACGGTAGATTTACATCAGACGAAGAACAGAAAATACTTGAAGAAGAAATGCCAAAATTCATCGAGAGATTTGATGCGGCTATGGATGATGATCTTAACACAGCTGATGCTATATCTGTACTTTTCGAGCTTGTTAGATTTACAAATGCAAATACAGACGAGAAATCATCATCTAATTATGCTGATTGTCTTTATAAGATACTCTTTGAGCTTTCTGATAAGGTTCTTGGCATCAAGCTTGAGAGAAAAGAAGTAGTGATGGATGAGGATGAAACTGCAAAGATAGAGGCTATGATAGCTGAAAGAACTGCTGCAAAGAAGAATAAAGACTTTGCAAAGGCTGACGAGATAAGAAACAAGCTGTCTGAAATGGGTATTATTATAGAAGATACGAGAGAGGGCGTTAAGTGGAAGAAGGCTTAAGTTTAATAAAAGAATTTCTGTCACCTCATGAGGTGTCTTCTAAGTATTCGCCTCTTGCACTTGCCTATATAGGTGACAGTGTATATGATCTGAAAATCAAATCATGCTTTGTCTTCAGATCAAATATGCAGCCTGAAAAATATCATAAAAAGGTTTCTGCGATAGTCTCTGCTAATGCTCAGTCGGCTTTTATAGAAACCTATCTGGATAAGCTTACAGAAGAAGAGCTTTCAGTATATAAAAGAGCTAGAAATTCGTCCCCGCATACAAAGGCTAAAAATGCAAGTCTTGATAACTATCTGAAAGCTACAGGCTTTGAAGCTGTACTCGGATATCTATACATGTCCGGCCAGCTTGAAAGACTTGAAGAAATAATAAATGCATCAATTATTGATAAAATGATTTAGAAAAGGTATGAAAAATGAGTTACGAAATATTTGGAAAGGATATGACTGAACTGCATTCAGATAGTAAGTCTAAGAACTTAAACCTGAATGCATCTGAAGAAAGCGGTTCATCTGAGGAAACTGCATTAAATAATCGTCTTGAGGGAAGAAACTCAATTCTTGAAGCAATCAGAGCCGGAAGAACGATTGATAAGATATTTATACAGGATGGCCTCAGGGATAATACTATTTCTCAGATAATAAGTAAGGTTAAGGGGACCGGTGCAGTTATATCATTTGTAAAAAAACAGAGACTTGATGAGATGTCAGAAACAGGACATCATCAGGGAGTTATAGCACAGACATCAGCATATGAGTACTCTGAGATAGACGATATATTTGCTCTTGCAAAGGAGAGACATGAGCCTCCTTTTATTATCATTCTTGATGAGATCGAGGACCCTCATAATCTTGGAGCTATTATAAGAACTGCAAATATATGCGGAGCACATGGTGTTATAATTCCAAAGCATAGAGCAACCGGCCTTACAGCAACGGTTGTAAGAGCTTCAGCAGGTGCAATAAACTTTACTCCTGTTGTAAAGGTAACCAATATAGCAAAGACAATTGATGAGCTGAAGGGACGCGGTCTTTGGTTTGCATGTGCAGATATGGAAGGCGATGTTATGTATAAATGTAACCTCACCGGAGCAATCGGTCTTGTAATTGGTAATGAGGGCTCAGGTGTGTCTCGTCTTGTTAAAGAAAAATGTGATTATATAGTTTCTATTCCTATGAAGGGCGATATCGAATCACTAAATGCATCTGTCGCAACAGGAATACTTGCATATGAGATAGTAAGACAGAGGGATAAATAAATGACTAAGTACAATATGCTTTCGGATGACGACCTATTACGTCTTATTAAAATGGGTGATAAGGATGCAGAAGAGTATCTGATCATAAAGTATACACCTCTTGTTAATAGTGAAGTCAGAACAATGTTTCTGGTAGGTGCTGAGATAGAGGACCTTGCACAGGAGGGTATGATTGGTCTGTTTCAGGCGATAAGGGACTATTCAGAGGAATCAAATGCATCATTTAGTACATTTGCTTATAGATGTATAAAGAACAGATGTATGACTGCGATTACTTCTGCAAACAGAAAGAAACACTCACCTCTGAATACTTACATATCGATTTTTTATAATGATGATGATGCAGATGGTGATGAGAAGTATATAGTCAGCGATGAAGGAATCAATAATCCTGAAAGTCTGTATCTGAGAAGAGAAAAAATAGAAAAAATGTATGAGGAAATGGAGATGAAACTAAGCTTCCTTGAAAAGAAGGTTGTTGAGTTTTATCTGGAGGGTTTATCCAGAAGAGAAATCGCTGAAAGGCTTGGTAAATCAGAAAAGTCAGTAGATAATGCACTCACAAGAATACATAACAAACTGAAAGACTGATATGACCATTTTTCCTTGACACTTTTATAACTTTAAAGTAATATAGGGGACTGTATAGTGCTGTTATAGCTCAGTAGGTAGAGCGCAACATCGGTAATGTTGAGGTCACGGGTTCGACTCCCGTTAGCAGCTTATCTTTAGTCCTGACAGTGTTCTGTTGGGACTATTTTTATGGGAGAATATCTATGAAAAAACAATTACTTAGTATAACAATGGTTTTTATACTTATTCTTACTTTGATATCTGTGATCAATCTGTCATCTGTGGATACTTATGCAGATGATGCCAGTATAACACTTTCTATCTGGCCACAGGAGGCAGAGGTAGGAGAGGCAGTAACTGTTACTGTCACAATAAAAGGAGAAGCTCTTACAAACTGCAGCTTTGAGCTTAAATATCCTGAAAATCTTGTATCAACAAGTACAGGATCAGGTGGTGTTATACCTATCAGCTCTACAGGACCTACACAGGTGTCTTATACATTTGTCGCAAAAGCAGAAGGAAATGCATATTTCTCAACAACTCAGGGACAATTTACTGATAATGCTGGAAACAGTGTCTCTGTAGTTCCTGCCGGTGGAACACTTCCGATTGGAAATCAGAATAAAGAAGAAACCACTGAGGAAAAGAAAGAGGAAACTACCGAAGAAAAGAAGGATGATGCTTCTGAGGATGATGAATCAGGCTTTGATTACAGTCTTGATGGTGTAGTTTTCAAAATCATTGATAAGCCGGAGAATGAGAAGCTTCCTGCTGGTTTTGAAAAAGCAAAGCTTAAAATCGATGATAAGGACGTCGATGCATATAAAGACCCTTTATGTGGTGAGGTTTATATAGTATATGCCAAGAATAAAAACGGTGAGATCGGTCCATATTATTATGATCTGATAGACGGTACGCTTTCAAGCTATAAGCCTATCGAGACATATGTAGATGCGGCTACACTTACAAGTGCTACAGAAGCTGCTAACTCAGCAAATGTGGCTACAGTAAGTGATTCTAAATCCGGTCCGATTATTCCTGAGACAAGATATATAGACAAGGAAAAGGATGAGGGGTTCTTTACAAGAACAGTTTTGAAAAGACTTCTCATGCTTATGGCCTTACTTTTCGTTATTCTTTGTGTGGTAGTTATTGTTCTTATGATAAAGAATGGTAATCTTCAGTCTGAGCTATACGGAGATGATGATAAAAAAAGAAATAAATATAACTCTGAAGATCTTAAGAATCCTCTTCGTAAGGGTAAGGATCATACATATGGTGTAAGCGATGATACCGGAGAGATACTTCTTGAAGAGGCTGAGGATAATAACGCTTCTGTGGATGTACCTCCTGCATTAGATGGTATAACAGATATCGAAAAAGCGATGAAGGAAAGACCATATGGAGTGGACAGTGCATTTGATGTTATCGCTTCAGAGGATGGAGAAGAAGTAAGCGAGAATGCTGCTATTCTTAAAAATGATAAGGATAAGGAGCAAAAGAAAGAATCAGATATAGATGAGATAAAACCTGATCAGTCTGATATAGATACTGTTGAGACAATCGAGAATGATGCTCGAATATCCAATATATTTGAAAGGATGGAAGCATTAAGGGACGAACAGGAAAGAGCCTCCAGATCCGAAGAGGTTCATGAGGTTCTGCCTGATACAGTAGAGCTTACATCTGATGATATGGAATATATCAATAAGATGACTAAGGAAACAAAGGTTGTTCTTCCTGAACAGTCTGATGAGGAAGAATAATAATTAAAAAAATATATAGATACATTTGGAGGAAATTATGTCAGAGGACATCAGAACAGAAAATAATGAAAATGAGAACGGAGTAGCTGTTTCCAGAAACTTTATCGAGAATATAATCGATAAGGATCTTGAGGAGGGCTTATACGAGAAAATCGTTACAAGATTCCCACCTGAGCCTAATGGCTACCTTCATATAGGACATGCGAAGTCTATTCTTCTTAATTATGGACTTGCCTGTGAATATAATGGTCAGTTCAATCTGAGATTCGATGATACAAACCCTACAAAGGAAAAAGAGGAGTTTGTTGACTCTATTATAAAGGATGTTGAGTGGCTCGGTGCTGATTTTAGAGGTGAGATACTTTATGCATCAAACTATTTTGATCAGATGTATGAGGCTGCCATAAAGCTCATCAATAAGGGAAAGGCTTATGTCGATGATCTCTCAGCTGAAGAGATCAGAGAATATCGTGGTACTCTTAAGGAACCTGGAAAGAATAGTCCGTACAGAGATCGTTCAATAGAAGAAAATCTTCAGCTTTTTACAGATATGAAGGATGGAAAATACGAGGATGGAAGTAAGGTTCTTAGAGCCAAGATAGATATGTCTTCTCCTAATATCAACATGAGAGACCCTGTTATCTATCGTATCGCTCGTATGACACATCATAATACAGGTGATAAATGGTGCATCTATCCGATGTATGACTTCGCACATCCTATCGAGGATGCTATAGAGGGCGTAACACATTCTATCTGTACACTTGAGTTTGAGGATCACAGACCGCTTTATAACTGGGTAGTTGAAGAACTTGAATATCCTCATCCACCAAAGCAGATAGAGTTTTCAAAACTTTATCTGACAAATGTTGTTACAGGTAAACGTTATATCAAGAAACTTGTTGAGGACGGCGTGGTTGACGGCTGGGATGATCCTAGACTTGTATCACTTGCAGCCCTCAGAAGAAGAGGCTTTACACCTTCATCACTGAAGACCTTTATGGAGCTTGCAGGAGTATCTAAGTCACAGAGTTCCTGCGATTATGCTATGCTTGAGTACTGTATAAGAGAGGATCTGAAGCCGGTTGCTCCTAGATATATGGGAGTTCTGAGACCTCTTAAGCTTGTTATTGATAATTATCCTGAAGGACAGATAGAAGAATTTGAGATAGAGAATAATCAGGATGATGAAAATGCAGGAACTAGAAAAATTACATTTTCAAGAGAGCTTTATGTAGAGCAGGATGACTTTATGGAGGAGCCACCTAAGAAGTATTTCCGACTCTTCCCTGGTAATGAAGTAAGACTTAAGGGTGCTTATTTTGTTAAATGTACCGGATGCGAAAAGGATGAGAATGGAAATGTTACTGTAGTTCATGCTACATACGATCCGGAAACTCGTTCCGGAAGTGGCTTCGAAGGCCGTAAGGTAAAGGGTACGATTCATTGGGTTAATGCTGCTGACGCTCTTGATGCGGAGGTTCGTCTTTACGAAAATCTTATAGACGAAGAGAAAGGCAAGCTGAATGATGATGGCACACTTAACTTCAA
>CACYJP010000104.1 GCA_902774725.1 uncultured Lachnospiraceae bacterium | reverse complement strand
GCCGTCAGGTTGTACTGACGGCTTTTTGCTTTATAGGAAACTGCGTTTCCTACAATGTTACTTTATTGAAGAAGTAGGTAGTGGTATTTGTTTGAAAGGTGCCTGAAGTGAGCAAAAATACAGACAAGTTAAAAGAAAGAATAATTAAAAGGAAAAGATATAAAATTGGTCTCCTTTTTGAGATAGCAGTTTTCTTTTTAATTGGTATGTCTATTACAGGTTATCTTTCATCAAAGGTATTAAACAGAATAGCTGACAGAAGTGTTCAGATCGAAAAGGAAATCCTGAGTGAGGGAATTGCCAAGGATGTAAAAAGCTCTATCAAGGATTATGACTGCTACGACTGGGTAATTAATTACTGGATCGATCATATGGGTGAGCTTGATCTTGAATACGATAAGTCAGTTGATACTTACTTTAAGGAAAAGGATTTTCTTGATAAGTATCCGGAGCTTAATTTTGACAGAGCCAATGATGCTCAGCTGGCGGCACTTCCTCCGGAGGATCAAAAAGCATTTGCTGAGATTATTTTTAACAGACTTCTGCTCAGGATGAATGATATAAAAGCATCATATGATGTCAGATATGTTTATCTGTTTTATACAGAGGGTGATGCGAGTACTATGACAAACCTGATCAGTGCCTCTGATTCAACTATGAAAAGAGGTAATGAAAAGGGTACTGCATTTCTGATGGGTACAACTATTACTAATAATCCTGATGAACAGGAGGCCTTCAAACAGATAAAGGTCGGTAAGGATCATCTTGTAGTAACAGATGATAACGTAAACAGATATCATTTCTTTTCAACTATTTCCCGTAAAAATCTTATAATCGGAGTAAGCTTTGACATCTCTCTTATAAGACGTGAAGTTGAAAGAAATATGATTATATATGTGGCAATTTTTGTATTTTTCCAGCTGCTTCTTTCTGCTGTTTGTCTGTTCCTTATCTATACATTTGCACTCAGACCTCTAAGTGTTGTTAAAGAAAATATGGATACGTATACAGATACAAAGGAAAGCGAGGAGGTTCTTAAGGGTCTTGGAAAAATAAGATCCAGGAACGAAATCGGTGCTCTTGCAAATGGTTTTGGAGAGATGATCACCGAGATAGATGATTATGTAGATGAAATAAAGACAATTACTGCTGAAAATGAGAGAATCACAGCTGAGCTGGATATAGCAGAGCAGATACAGGCAGATATGCTTCCTAGAAGCTTTCCTGCATTTCCTAATAATCCGGAAATTGACGTTTATGCGACCATGGATCCTGCAAGACAGGTTGGTGGTGATTTCTATGATTTCTTTATGCCGGATGAGAATCACGTTGCGCTCGTTGTTGCGGACGTTACAGGTAAGGGAGTTCCTGCTGCGCTATTCATGGTAGTATCAAGAACTCTTCTTAAGAACAGAATCTTGATGGGGGGAAGACCTTCTGAAATCCTCACTGATGTAAATACTCTGCTCTGTGAGGGGAATGAATCCAATCTTTTCGTTACCGTATGGATGGCTATAATAGACATCAGGACCGGAGAGGGTATTGCCGCAAATGCCGGACATGAACATCCTGTTATAAGACGTGCTGATGGAAAGTACGAGCTTGTTAAGTATAAGCACTCTATGGTTGTTGGAGTTATGTCTGGTTTAAAATATACTGATCATACATTTAAGCTTGAAGCGGGAGACCGTATATTCTCGTATTCTGATGGCGTTCCGGAGGCGACGAATGAAGATAAAGAGCTGTATGGAACAGACAGGATGCTTGATGCACTTAATAAAAATCACACTGATGATCTCGAAAAGCTATTAAAATCCTTAAGAAGCGATATCGATGAATTTGTCGGTGATGCTGAGCAGTTTGATGATATGACAATGCTTGCTTTTGATTTTCATAGTACCAAAAAAGATAATTAGTTACAGTCAATAATTAATGGCGGAGGTGAATTACAAGTGGAAGCAGTAGCTACAAAAGGGAATTTCGCAAACAGGGTTTTGCGGGATATGAATTCCGGAGTTTTGGTCGTCGATACATCCGGTAAGATTATATTTTATAATGAGCCGGCGGCAAAAATGCTTGAAATACCAAGCTATAATGAGGATATAAGCGAGCGTATTTTTGACGGCTTGAAGGACACGGCAGAAAATGATGAATTTGTCGAATTCCTGCTTCAGTCCATTTATAAAAAGAATGAGGTTCACTCAGGAAACTGCAAATACGTTTCCCCATCAGGTACTGAGTATTCGTTCAAAATGTCCAGCTCATATCTGAAGACAGAGGAAGATGAAACGGCTCAGATAGTAGTAACGCTTGATGATGAAACTGATAAAGAGAAGCTGCTCGTAAAAATCAAGGATTCAACCAACTCATTTACCATAGTTCTGATAGGTCTTTGCTTCTGGCTTATTCTTTTTGCGGCGTGGCTATATTCCGGAAAACCGTTTCCGAGAAATTATCTGACCAAGGGAATAGATCTGCTTGGTCTTGTAATACTTCTTTTCATTTTGATGTTTACCAGTCTTACCTTAAGGGATATAGGTATTAAGCCAAATGACGTAAAAAAGACGTTTATAACGTCGCTTGTGATAGTGCTTATTCTTTTTGCTCTTATGGCCGGAACGAAGCTCGTATTGCTTCAGATCAAACCTACGATGTTTAAGGGTAAACCATTTATAGATCTTTCAAGATTTACTGTGCATTACATCGAATATATATCGACCTCTTTGCTGCAGGAATTCCTTGCAAGAGGTGGTATACAGTCCAACTTTAAACGTATAACCAATGCAAAGCATAAGACATTTATGGCCATCTTTATGGCATCAATTATATTCTCAGTCCTTCATATACATCTTGGACTCGTTTATATGATCGGAGCAGCAGTTCTTTCTGCAGTTCTTGGTATCCTTTATAACAAGCAGGACAATCTGGTTGGTGTATGGATGGTTCATTACAGTTTTGGTGTATTCGGAGCACTTATGAACTTTATTTAAAGTATCAGGGTATTTATAAGAGGTTAATAAATAATTAGTGAGGGAAAATGTATGAAAAAGGTAATTGGTCGTATTATTTTTGTGATTCCGGCAATTGTTCTTCAGGTCGCGTGGTTTTTCTTCTTCCTTAGAACACTGAATGGACTGTTTTTTGGACATCTCGGAGATTTATTACATGTTCTGTTTTCAATCTTAGGTGTTATTTTTGTAGTAACGCTTATAGGCAGGAGAGAGGAAAGTACCTATAAGATGATGTGGATAATCGTCATTGTCGCTCTGCCTATACTTGGTGCTATGCTTTACTTTATGCTTGGACATAAGAGTACCGGTGTTAAGCTTAAAAAGAAGCTGGATAAGTCTGCTGGAGAACTTGCTGATGCAGAAATCCTCGGTAGTCAGGAAAGTACAGCTGCATGTATTGAAGAAATCAAAAATGATGACCTGCGTTTTGGACAGACAATTGAGCGTGTTAGTGAAGCAACAGGATTTCCTGTGCTCAAGAACGATACATCAAAGTATTACAGCTTTGGTGAAGAGATGTTTCCTGATATGTGTGCTGACCTTGAGAAGGCAAAGAAGTATATATTTGTTGAGTACTTTATCATTCAGGATGGAGTGTTCTGGGATAAGCTTTCAGGAATAATGGCAGAGAAGGTCAAGGAAGGTGTTGATGTCAGGGTTATGTATGATGACCTCGGAAGTATCGGCACATATTCAATAACCAATGTCAAAGCACTTCAGAAAAAAGGAATAAAGTGTATCCCTTTCAATCCATTCTTTACGATCAGTTCTCAGCTGAATAACAGGGATCATCGTAAGATAATGGTAATCGATGGAGAGGTTGCCTATAGTGGTGGCGTAAACCTTGCAGATGAGTATATAAATGAGATACATCCTTTCGGAGTATGGAAGGATCTTGGAATACGTATCACAGGAGCTGCTGTACGAAGCTATGCATATATGTTTGCTGAATTCTGGAATGCATTTTCAAATGATGTGATACATCTGAATCTCTACAAAGAAAAATCCAGCGAGCTTAGTATACCTGAGACAACAGACGGATATATACTTCCTTATTATGATTCACCTATGAGGAATGATCCGACAAGTAATGAGCTCTTCACGGAGATGCTTTCAACAGCCAAGGATTATGCGTACTTTTATACACCATATCTTATGCTTGGTGATGCACTCTTTGATGCATTTATCCGTGCTGCAAAGAGAGGCCTTGATGTTAGACTCATACTTCCGGGAATACCGGACAAGAAGCTTGTTTTCAGACTTGCGACGACTTACTTTGAGGATCTGCTTAAGGCCGGTGTAAAGATATATGAATATGATCCCGGCTTTGTACATGCAAAGGCATCTATTGCTGACGACAAGATCGGTACTATAGGAACAGTCAATCTGGATTATCGTAGTCTTTTCTTGCATTTTGAGTGTAATTCATTATATTATAAGGCTGACATACTTAAGGATCTCAAGGCTGACTTCCTTAAGACACAGGAGGAGTGTCACGAGGTAACTCTTGAATCGCTTAATACAAAGCGTATGCATAAGTTCGTTGACAATCTGCTTCGTGCGATTGCACCGTTATTATAAATAAAAGAAGACTAGAGCATAATGAAACAAAAAAGAAGCTTTAAAACTAAACTTGTGATCATACTGGCAGTATCGGTGGTATTAGCGCTGTTACTGTCAGTTGTTTTGATATTTAAAAATAATAAAAAGTCTAATCCGGTAAGTGTCAGGATAATCGCTACGTCTGATCTGCATGGAAAGATGCGTTCTTATGATTATTTGGCAAACAGTTTTGAATTTTCGGGAAGTGTGTCTCAGCTATCATCAGCTGTTAAGTATTATAAAAATCAAAACAGCGTGCTTGTTGATGTCGGGGATGCCATCCAGGGTAATTCTGCAGAATTATTCCTCGATGAGAATGTCCATCCGATGATCAAAGCTCTTAATAAGATGGGATATGATTTTGAGGTTTTGGGAAACCACGAGTTTGATTATGATCCTGATAAGATAGATAAGTATATAAATGGATTTGATGGAACTGTTCTTACCGGCAATCTCTATAAAAAGGATGGATCCAAAGTATGTGATGGCTATAAGATCATCAATAAAAATGGTATAAGAATTGCATTTATAGGTATGACAACGCCTAATTCAGCCGGCTGGAGTAAAGAGGATAAGGAAGCCCTCCAGGTAACAGATCCGCTTGAGGAAACAAAAAAAATAATAAAAGAAATACAGGGACAGTATGATGTCCTGGTAGGTATTTATCATTTGGATATATTTAATGAATATGATATTCCGAATTCAGGTGTCACGGATATATGTAATGCCTGCCCGGAGTTTGATGTAATGGTCGCTTCTCATGGTCACAGAAAAATAGAAGGAGAGATCATAAACGGTGTGCTTGTCGTTGAAAATCAGGACAGGGCTCAGACTATGTCTGTTATAGACATAGATATGAAGAAAACTAAAGAAGGCTGGGCGGTAAAAAAGAAGAAGTCCGATTGTGTATTGATATCAAACTTTCCGGCTGATCCTGAAATGATGGTTTTTTTTGAGGGATACGACAGACGTGCTAAAGAGGACGCCAGGACAGTAATAGGAAAGCTTGAAAAGGGGCCTTTGGTAAAGGATATTTCCGAGGTTGATGTTCCTGTGAGTGATCCTCAAAATACTGCAGTTACGTATCTTACTGATACAGCGGAGATAGAGCTTATCAATAAGGTCATGATGACTTATGCACAGTGCGACGTTGCATGTACAGCTAACAACGATCCGAAGTCAAACATTTTGCCGGGAGATATTCATAAGTGTGATATATCGCGTATATATAAATACTCAAACACTTTATGTAAGGTTCATATGAGCGGTTCGCAGCTAAAGAAGTTTTTAGAGTATAATGCGGGTTGCTATAAAACTTATTCTAAAGGGGATAAGGGTGTAGAGATTGAAGATGATTCTCCTATCTATAGCTACTATATGTTTGATGGGATTAAGTTTGACATAGATGTTTCTGAGGAAAAGGGCAGCCGAATTAAGAATCTGACTCACATGAACGGTACTCCGATAAAGGATGATGATGAAATGGATGTCGCGTTAAATGGCTATCTGGCGAATTCGACTCTTCTGGCTCCCGGAGTATTATATGAAAAAGATGATATGCCTTCTCTGGTAGCGGCAGATATACATGCAGAAAAGGGCGGAATCCGTGAACTTATAATAGATTATATAAATAATGATAAGGATGGTATTATCTATCCAGATTGCGACTATAACTGGAAGCTCACAGGATATTAAAACCGTTAAAAAATGATCAAAATCGTTTGTAGATATGGAAAGCTGAATGATGAAGATAGCTATGGCGCCCCTCGAGGGCATAACTACATATGTTTTTAGAAATGCATTTGACAAATATTATGGAGGCGTGGATAGATATTTCACGCCTTTTCTTACTGCGAGCCATCTGAAGGGAAGAGAGTTGAGAGAGGTGCATCCCGATAATAATAAGGGGCTCGACGTAGTACCTCAGATACTAGCAAATGATTCTGAGCAGTTCCTTGAGATCGCCCGGCAGCTTGCAGAGCTTGGCTACAAGGAAGTGAATCTGAATCTCGGCTGTCCTTCGGGAACTGTTGTTTCAAAGAAGAGGGGAGCGGGACTTCTTGGCGATATAAAAATGCTTGATGAATTCTTGAACGGGATATACGGGGGTGCCGATAAAATCGGGGTTCAGATCTCTATAAAAACAAGAATAGGAATGGAGTTTCTTTCGGAATGGGAGGATATTCTATCAGTTTACATAAAGTATCCGATAAAAGAGCTTATTATTCATCCGAGACTCAGAAACGAATTCTATAAGGGCGAGGTCCATATGGATGCCTTCCGTAAAGCGCTAAATATCATGGATGCTTCATCGCCAGCCTCAGCAGGTAAACGGGCAAGTAAGTGGGGACGGTTCCATTTGACTTATAACGGAGATATAGTTGATGTGGCATCATACAAAGCGGTCCTTAGTGAAATCGGTGACTCAGATATAATGATCGGACGCGGACTATTAATGAATCCGCAGCTTGCAAATCAGATTCAAAGCTTTGATAAGAATCCGGATAAAAAGGTGTTCAAGGAATTCATAGATGAGCTGGTCGTAAACTATGAGGATGAGATGTCGGGAGAAAAGCAGGTCGTTCAGAAGATGAAGGAGCTCTGGGTATATTTTGCAAAAGGGCTTGGTGTATCTGACAGGAGACTGAAGGAGCTTCTTAAGGTAAACAGGCTTGCGGAGTACCGAAGTATAGTCCAGATGATAATGTCTGAGCTATAAATAAGTAAGATACCACAATTTAAAGGAATTGTTTTGATTTTATATACAATATGTGCTAAATTAGAGAACAGTGGGGTTTTAGGCTTCACTGTTCGACTTATTTAGAGGAGAAATAATATATGGAAACGATTAAAACAATAGATTATGAAGAGGAGATGGGGCAGGACTATGTGGACTATGCCATGTCCGTCATTACGGAGCGTGCGCTGCCGGATGTAAAGGATGGTCTTAAACCTGTTCAGAGAAGAGTTCTTTATTCACTTTCTGAGCTGACACGTTCTGACAGCCCACACCGTAAGTGTGCGCGTATCGTCGGTGATACCATGGGTAAATATCACCCACACGGTGACAGCTCTATATATGAATGTCTTGTAAATATGGCACAGAGCTGGAAGCTGCCTATACCACTTGTTGATCCTCACGGAAACTTCGGTGATTTATCAGGTTCAGGCGCTGCTGCCATGCGTTATACTGAGGCGCGTATCGCAAAGTATACAGAGGAAGGTCTTAAGGATCTGAAATACTGTGAGTTCATGCCTAACTTCGACGGAACGGAGTCTGAACCTGTAGTACTTCCCAGCCGTTATCCCAACCTTCTCGTAAACGGTGCGACCGGTATTGCGGTAGGTATGGCAACCAATATTCCTCCCCACAATCTCAGAGAAGTTGTGGCAGCAGTGGTGAAGATCATCGATAACCGCGTTGAAGAGGACAGGGACACTGAGATTGAAGAGATCCTGCCCATTGTAAAGGCACCTGATTTCCCCACCGGTGGCATTATCATGGGAACTGCGGGCGCACAGGAAGCATACAGAACCGGCCGCGGCAAAGTGGTGACAAGAGCTGTCACGAATATCGAGCCCATGAACAACGGCAAGAGCCGTATTGTGGTCACAGAACTTCCTTACCTTGTCAATAAAGCAAACCTGATCCAGAAGATCGCCGAACTTGTCAAAAACAAGAAGATCGAGGGAATCACTGATCTGCGCGATGAGTCTGACCGCGAAGGAATGAGAGTGGTCATTGAGCTCAGGCACGATGCA
>CACYJP010000103.1 GCA_902774725.1 uncultured Lachnospiraceae bacterium | reverse complement strand
CACTGATCGATCTTGCTTCCTTCTCTGTATCTGTTGCGATGAATATCTCTCCTGTATTCGGAACAGTTGAAAGACCGATTATCTCAACAGGCATGGAAGGTGTAGCTTCCTTGAGGCTTCTCTGCTTGTCATCTGTCATGGCTCTTACACGACCGTGTGACTCACCGATTGCGATGAAGTCTCCGACCTTGAGTGTACCCTTCTGAACGAGAAGTGTTGCAACTGAACCACGTCCCTTATCAAGCTTAGCCTCTATTACGATACCACGAGCCTTACGCTTAGGATTTGCCTTGAGCTCAAGGATATCACTTGTAAGAAGTATCATCTCAAGCAGGTTATCGATACCTTCATGACTCTTAGCAGAAACAGGTGCAAATACAGTTGTTCCGCCCCAGTCCTCAGCGATGAGTCCGTACTCAACGAGCTCCTGCTTAACTCTTTCGATGTTAGCACTTGGCTTATCTATCTTGTTAACTGCTACTATTATTTCAATTCCGGCAGCCTTTGCATGGTTGATAGCTTCGACTGTCTGAGGCATAACACCATCATCAGCAGCTACAACAAGGATAGCGATATCTGTTGCCATCGCTCCACGAAGACGCATTGCTGTGAAGGCCTCATGTCCAGGTGTATCGAGAAATGTGATCTTCTTCTCTCCAACCTTAACTGTATAAGCACCGATGTGCTGTGTGATTCCACCGGCCTCACCCTCAGTAACGCTTGTCTTTCTGATAGCGTCAAGGAGTGATGTCTTACCGTGGTCAACGTGTCCCATAACGCAGACTACAGGAGGTCTCTCAACGAGTGAATCCTCAGGATCCTCTATATCCTTAAGAGCCTCTTCTACGATATCAACCTTTACTTCCTGCTCGCAGATGATGTTGTACTCAAGAGCGATAAGCTCTGCCTCCTCGTACTCGATCTCTGTATTTACTGTATACATCTTTCCTTCAAGGAAAAGCTTCTTGATAAGTGCATTTACAGGCTGCTTGATCTTGGCAGCAAACTCACTAAGAGTAAGTGATTCAGGAAGAGTGATTGTCTTGATTGTTTCTTCTTCCTTCTTCTCCTGCTTCTTCTGAGGCTTCTTCTTTCTCTCAGGAGTCATCTCATCCATGTCTCTGAAGTTATTCTTGCTTCTTCTCTTGTCGTCACGTCTGGATGATCTGGTCTCTCTGTTCTCTCTTCTTGCCTCTTTTTCTTTATCCTTAGACTTGTCGCCCTTTCTGCTTGAGCTTCTCTTTGAGCTCTCTACAGGAGCGTCCTCACCCTTTGCAGGACGAGCCGGTCTGTCTGTCTTGGCAGGTCTGTCGCCTCTGTCTGACTTAGCAGGTCTTTCGCTTCTTTCAGGCTTATCATTTCCTCTGGCTCTTTCAGGCTTCTTTTCTGTCTTAGGCTTATCATCCTTCTTCTCAGCCTTTGGCTTAGCAGCCTTGGTTTCTTCAGCCTTTTTAGCTTCTTCCTCAGCCTTAGCCTTTTCTACAGCTTCTTCCTCTGCCTTCTTAGCCTCTTCCTCAGCCTTAGCCTTTGCCGCAGCTTCCTCAGCCTCTGCAGCTGCCTTTGCCTCTGCCTCTGCTGCTGCTTTTGCTGCTTCCTCAGCCTTCTTAGCTTCTTCCTCTGCAGCCTTTGCAGCTTCTGCTGCTTTTGCTTCCTCTGCTGCCTTAGCTGCCTTTGCCTCTTCTTCTGCTGCCTTTGTCTTAGCAGGAGTCTTTCCAAGCTCTGAAAGAGCAGGTACCGGCTTTCCGGCTGCCTTTGCTGCTGCTCTGGCTGCCTTCTCAGCAGCTGATACTCTTGGCTTAAGAGTAGTATGCTTCTTAGGTGCTGCAGGCTTCTCCTTATCACTCTCACTCTTTGTGCTGCTCTTCTTAGCAGGCTTACGAGCAGGTGTTGCAGGCTTTGGAGCTGCTGCCTTCTTTACAGGCTTAGCTGCAGTCTTACCGGTGATCATCATCTTTGCGTACTCCATGAGTTCGTCATCGATCTCACTGGTCATTCTAAGTCCGTCTTTTTTCTTACTTAATATTCTTATTATTTCGTTTGCAGTAACCTGTTTTCCTGCAAGCTTCGTTAATTCTTTTGCATAGTCAAATATTCTCATTCATTACCTCCAAATCGTCTTTTCAGCTGAGCACCAAACTGTTCTCCCTTAATTGCTACAACAGAACGTTCGGACTTACCGATTAGCTGGCCTATCTCTTCTTTTTTTCCGTATATCTCGTATTCAATACCGCGATAATTACATTTATCTTCAAACTTCTTTTTTGTATTATCTGATGCATCCTCGGCAATTATTACGAAGCTTGCCACTCCGCTTTTAATTGCTTCCTCTGCACTGAACTCACCTGCTGCAAGCATTCCTGCCTTCATCGCAAGCGAAATCAGCTGAAGCTTGAATCTTCCCGCTTCTTTAAGCGACTCTTCCTTTACCTCTTCACTTATAAGCCCCTGTTCGTATGCAGCCTCTATACAACTACTGTTCTTACAAATGTATGCGCCCCGGCCATGTTTTTTACCGGTCATATCTATCTCGTGGTCATCCACCTCGGTATTTCTGCCGGATATAAGTATCCTCAGCATCTCTCCCTTAGGCTTCTCCGCCGAGCAGCAGACTCCTTTTTCTTATCAATTATTGATACTTTTATTCTTCAGTTGCCTCGTCTTCTGAATCATCTTCGTCGGTAACTTCTGTATCATCTGCAGCTGCCTCGTCAGCCTCTTCCTCTGCAAGCTCTTCAGCTGCTTCAGCAATTGCCTCATCATCTATTTCTTCATCATCGTACTCTTCGTACTCTTCCTCATCGTACTCATCATCATAGTACTCATCATCTTCCTCTGCCTGACTCTCGCTCTTGATGTCGATCTTGTAGTCTGTAAGTCTTGCAGCAAGACGAGCGTTCTGACCTTCCTTACCGATAGCAAGTGAGAGCTTCTCATCAGGAACAACTACTCTTGCCATTCTGTTCTCCTCGTCAACCTCAACTGAAATAACAGGTGAAGGACGAAGTGCATTTTCGATGAAGATTGCAGGATCCTCATCCCACTCGATTACGTCTATCTTCTCACCACAAAGGTCATCAACGATGTTGTTAATTCTCTGGCTGTTAAGTCCTACGCATGCTCCAACTGCATCGACATCAGAATCATTTGACCATACAGCAAGCTTTGAACGTGAACCAGCCTCTCTTGAGATACTCATGATTTCGACTGTTCCGTCTGCTATCTCGGAAACCTCTCTCTCGAAAAGCTTCTTTACGAACTCAGGATGTGTTCTTGATGTTACGATACGGAATCCACCCTTCTGGTTCTCCTTAACGCCAACGATATAAACCTTTATTCTGTCACCAGGACGATACTTCTCACCCGGAATCATTTCTCTTGAACTGAGGATGGCATCTGTCTTTCCTCCAAGGTTGATGCTGAGATTGTAGCCTACATATCTCTGAACAACACCTGTCATGATAGTTCTTTCTCTATCCTTGAAGTAATCATATACAGCCTTTCTCTCACCCTCTTTGATGTTCTGGAGGATAATTCCACGAGCCTTCTGAGCAGCGATACGTCCGAAGTCGAGTGTCTTGATCTCACACTGAATGAAATCATTTATCTCGCAATCAGGATCGATATGTCTTGCATCCTCGATAAGTATATCTGTGTTAGGATCGTTGATCTCATCAACAACCTGCTTCGGAGCAGTAACTGTTATCTCACCTGTCTCAGGATCCATATGTGCAACAACTGCATCCTTTCCGAAGTCTCTCTCACATGCGGAAACGATAGCCTTCTCGATTGAATCGATCATAACTGCCTTCTCAATGTTCTTCTCTTTCTCTAACATATTTAATGCTTCAATTATCTCTGTCATTTCATCCTCCTTTAAATGAATATGAATTATTCTTTATTTTACTCATTACTACTTAATAATTCCCATTTATTATAGTAGTTACTTTAGTAGTTAATTTAATAGTTTATTTAGTAGTTACTTTTATAGTTGCTCTAAGCTTTTTTATCAGCTCTTATCTACTCCTCAAATTCAAGTCTTGCCGAAGATACGTTGCTTCTATCTAATGAAACCTCTGAACCGTCATCTCCGTCATCAGACTTGATCACTATCTTTTCTTCATCAAATGAAACAAGTCTTCCGATAAACTCCTTCGAACCGCTTTCAGCCTTGTAAAGCTTGATATGTACGAGTTTTCCGATACTCTTCTCAAAGTCTCTGTCCTTTTTCAGCTTCCTGGTAAGTCCCGGTGAGCTGACCTCAAGCGTGTAAGCCTCCTCGACAAAGTCCTCCTCATCAAGCTTCGGATTCAGTGCTCTGTTTACCTCGACACAATCATCGATTGTGATACCACCAGGTTTATCTATATAAACCCTCAGGTAAAACTCCGAACCCTCCTTGACGTACTCGACATCCCAGAGCTCTATTTCAGTGCCTTTTATTATCTCAAGCACAAGCTCCTCGGTCCTCTTTTCAATTTCTACTCTTTTCAATTCATCCCTCCATCAGTCAGTGGGAACAAGCCCAAGCTGACTCTCCATAAATAAAGAGTGGACTCGGCTTTTCCGAACCCACTCTAGTAATAATTTATTAAGTTACTGGTATTTTAGCACAATTTTCTTAAAATGCAAGCTTTATTTTGAGTGATCCCCAATGACTTACTTACACTTCTCTATCCTCAACGAAGGATATTCCGAAGGAGCCCGGTCCGCAGCCCATTGCAATTGATGGACTCGACTGCTGGAATATAACACGTCTAAACTTAAAGCGTTTATCGATTTCTGCATGCAGCCATTCGATTTCTTTTTTACTAAGTCCTACGTGATTTATTATGATTACGGTATCATCCGGCTTACAGCTTGAGATACAGTTCCTTATATATATCTTCCAAACTCTTTCCTTTGCACCGAATCTAAAGCCTGCACGCACAAGCTTTCCGTCCTTCATAACCGTAACAGGTCTGAGAAGCAGCGACTTCATCAGATTGGCGTAGCCTGTTCCGACACGCTGCATCCTTGCGAGGTAATCAAGGTTATCGATCATGATACTCGACTTAACCAGCTGATATCTGATTTCAAGTCTTGGGATGATATCTGCTGCACCCATTCCGGCCTCAGCCATACGGCAGGCCATAAGCGCAACCAGTCCCTGTCCACCTGAGAAGTTCATACTATCAAGGACAAAAACATTATCAAAGGACTGAGCCGCCTCCTTGGCTATATGATATGTACTACCATCGAGCTGAGATGAAGAAGCTATATATACAACGTCGTTCGCTTTAAGCAGCTGCTCAGCGAAAAATGTCTCATACTCCTCTACTGTTGGAGGAACAGACTCTGCAAGATTATCTTTATTCTCAAGGTACTTAAGAATACCCGGTGTATCTATCTCGATTATATCCTTAAATACACCTTGTTTGGTCTTTATACTAAGCGAGAAAACAGAGATATCATATTTCTCATAAAGCTCGACCGGAAGATCCGCTCCACTGTCTGTCGTTATAACAACCTTCGCTTTCTTCTGTCCCGAGGTCATAAGAGTAACCGATTCGCCGCCCTCTGCAGCCTCAACATCAGTAACACGCATAAGGCTCTTTGGAAGCTGTCTGTAAAGCTCCTGCTCAAGGTCAGCTCCCGAAACCGGCTTTACGAGATAACCATTAAATCCTGTCTTCGCATAAAGACCACGATTTTCCTCGCCTGCATTTGCGGTAAGCACGACGATGCTCGTCTCACGACAGAGTCCGCCGAGCTGATTTCTTATGGCATTGAAGCATTCGATACCATCCATATCCGGCATCAGGTGATCCATAAAGATAAGGTCATACTTCTTATCAAGAGTCATCTGCAGTGCCTCAGGACCGCTCTTCGCAGTATCTATCTGTATCTTGGTCTCACGAAGCAGCTTCTTAACTACAAGCAGGTTCGCCTCATTATCATCAACAACCAGAAGCTTAGCATCAGGTGCCTCGATCATCTGCTTATAATTTGCACGATGCTTTAGGTTATGTCTCTTCTCGAAATCATACTCTCCGAGCTCTTTTTTAGAAACAGCCTTCTGAGGAATAGTTATGATAAATGTACTACCCTTCGTATATACACTGTTTACATTAACTGTTCCACCCATCAGGTCAAGAAACTGTTTAACGATTGAAAGTCCGAGTCCGGTTCCCTCGATATGCTTTGTATTTCCCTCATCAACTCTCTTAAATGCAGTGAAGAGATATGGGATATCTTCTTTCTTGATTCCCATACCGGTATCCTCAACCGTATAGATCATGTTGATGATTCCGTCTTCCTTCCTCTCACACTCAACGCTGAGACTAACTGAACCTTCCTTTGTATACTTTATGGCGTTGTTAAGGATGTTCATAAGTATCTGTTTTATTCTGACCTCATCACCCTTTAGCTCAGCAGGAAGATCAGGTGCTACATTTATCTTAAGATCCAGATTCTTTTCCTTCGCCTTTATCCATAGCATACCTACGAGGTCTGAAAGCATACTTCCGGTATTATAGTTTTCCACCAGAAGTCTCATATCTCCAGCCTGGAATTTCGACATATCCAGGATATCATTTATGGTATTGAGAAGCATCTTACCGGCAGCTCTGATATTTACGGCATCCTCCGCTATCTCATCGCTGATATCCTCTCGAAGTATCATCTCATTCAAACCGATGATCGTATTGATAGGTGTACGTATTTCATGGCTCATGCTTGAGAAGAATCTGTTCTGCGATGCAACGAGTCCCTCTATCTCCTTATTCTGTTCCTGAACGCGTGCATTTTCCTTTTCAAAAAGCCTGTTCTGAAGTATCAGGGTACTTATAACCGATATTCCAAGCAAAACAAGTGTAACTATGGAAATCAGATATGCATCACGACTTGGAAGTACATGTAAAGTATTCGGATAGTATACCGCTACCATATAGCAGACAACAGCTGAAAAATAAGCAAAGAAATATAGTATCTTTCTTGCGGTTCCGGTCGTTATCGTACTTATCGTCATAAGACCGTAGATAAACCAAAGCGGTGCATCTCCGTGAATTCCGTTGCAATAGAAGAAAATCAGCGGGAAGAACAGATTGCTTAGACATGCACAATTAATAAAAGCTCCAACGCTTTTCTTGTTCAGCTTGAAGGCGGTTACGGCCACAAATACATAAGCCATTGCACTTATCAGACAGATGATTGTATCTGACGCCAAGCCTCTTACCGCAAGCCTTGCAAACATAGAAAGCATGATAAGCAGCGTAGTTATAAATATATTTAGTACGTAAACTCTTTCATTTACATCTATTTCTTCATTTCTTGTATACTTGATAAGTTTAGAAATCATAAACTAACTCTCTTTTACTTTCTTTATTAAACCTTAAGTATCTTTTTCAGTTCTCCGTAAAGGTTTTCATACATCTCTATAACTCTTAAGTGATTCTGATCGACGTAGTCTATATCACCCTCACGCGCCGCCTTTTCAAGCAGCCTTGCATCTTCAGAAAGGTTATCTATTCCTATCATTTTAGAATTACTCTTAACTGCGTGTATAAGTATCTCGTAATTCTTGAAGTCCTTTTCATCATAGAAGCTTCTGAGCTTTCCGATTTTAGTATCCGCTTCACTTACAAACTGCTGCATGAGCTCCAGATAGAAATCGTCATCTCCCATACAATAGTCAACTCCGGCCTGCACATTTATGCCGAGTGCCTCCATCTCTTTTCTCTGAGATGCGAAGTCTCCATCAGATGACTCGCTGTCTGAACCGTCGTCAGCACCAAACTCCATGACATCATCATCTGCACCGAACTCCATAACATCATCATCACCACCCGGACCGAATTCCATCACCCCGTCAGCATATGATGTATTATCAACCGAACCGCCTGCTCCAAACTCCATCACATCATCGTTACCGCTCTGGCCGAATTCCATGATTCCGTCATCAGCTGCAGTGTCACCCGACACCTTGCTCGGCGCTATATTCGCAGTCTTACTTGCCGCCTTCTCCGCAGCCTTAGCCTCTTCAGCCGTGACATAGTATATAGCATCCTTCGGAAGCACCTTCTTCATTGCTCTCTCAAGTGACTCAAGCTCTATCGGCTTACTTACGAAGCCGTCAAAGCCTTCCGCCATAAACATCTGCTTAGCTGAGCTCATTGCATTTGCGGTAAGTGCAATAACAGGAACAAGTGCATTTAAGCCGGCCGAATCGGAACGTATCTTCTTCATCGCCTCAACACCGTCCATACCTGCCATCATATGATCCATGAAAATGATATCAAATACCTGCTTGCGGCACTCTTCAATCGACTCAGCTCCTGACAAGGCAGTTGTAACCTCAATGTCGTAACGCTTAAATATACTCTTCGCAACAACCAGGTTCATCGGCTCGTCATCTACAACCAGAGCCTTTATATTCTTAAGCTTCATCTGTGAACCAATTTCTCTCGACTTACCCTTGCTGCTATTAAGAATAGAAGCTATTGGAAATGCATAAAACGGCTTTTCAACTGTGCTTGCAATAGAGCCTTCAGGAAGCTTGAAGCCCGGTTCTGTTACAACGACAACATATATATCCTTTGCAAGCGCCTCAACATAATCTCTGTTTTCTATATATTCTTCCTGTCCGATAAAAAGATGTGTCAGATTGCCGGACAGATTCTTAAGTGCACTCTGTGACTCAATCGTGTACATATTAATTCCAAGCTTTGATGTGATGCACCTAGCCTGGGCATTATAAAATTCACGAACTCCCGGAAGGAACTTATTGATATCAAGAAGCGAAGCGACCGAAACCTCCTTAGGATTCTTGAGAGATATGCATCTTGTATCATCAATAACCTTCTGAGGAAGGCTAACTCTTACAGTTGTACCCTCTTCAGGCTTGCTGCTTATTGTAATAAATCCTCCGAGCAACGAAACAAAGCCTGATACGATGCCAAGACCAAGTCCGAGTCCTCCGCTCTTTCTCGATCTACCCGAGTCAGACTGATAAAATCTTTCGTATACACGTTCGAGCTCCTCTTCGTTCATTCCGATGCCGGTATCTGAAACAACGATTATAAGGTTTACTCCATAGTCCTTCTTCTCGCTTGTGATTTTTAAGCATACACCGCCTTCCTGAGTATACTTAAAGCCATTTGATATGAGGGACTTTATTATTTTCTTCATCTTAACAACATCAGTGTTAAGTACTGCCGGAACTGCCGGATCAACATCTATAACAAGCTCCAGCTTCTCAGGCTTTATCTCTCTCAGGTCGACCATCAAGTCATTAAGAACCGACCCAAGCATATAGTCCTCTTCGTTTATAACGATATTTCCGCTATCCATCTCTGAATAATCAAGGATATCGCCTATCTGCTCAGCCATACGGCGTCCTGCATTTCTTACCTCGAGCATATTACTTCTAAGCTCAGGACTATCCTCTTTATCTATGCAAATGTTTGAAAGCCCGATAACTGCATTTACAGGAGTTCTGAGCTCGTGTGATACATTTGCAAGGAAATCATTAAGTCTCTGTGAGGATTCCGTCAGCTCTTCTATTTCATGTGCTGACGCATCCAGAACCACATACCATCTCTTGACCATTGATCTTGCAAGGGATGCAACCAATGTCATTACCAAATAATGCATAGCTATTCTGCAGGCAAGAAGAATAGTCAGCTTTTCCCCCAGCATATATAGACATATGAGGTCATAGGTCATAGTTATGTAGTAGGTTATCTGACAAGCCGTGATAGTTCCGACTCTTCCCGTCATAGCGAGAAGAAGCATGATAACCGACATAACGATCACGAGATCGTAGGTGCTCGTAAGATGCGTTCCATATATGAAGTAATTGCACATCATAATTATACAGATAACCCAGGTTCTCTGAGCCTCTGAAAAAATAGATCTGATAAATATAAACCAGCATGTGAATACTCCGGCTGCCGCAAGAAAAAGTGGCCACTTCTGCCATTCAAGAAGAAATGTGATTATGAAAAACATACCCACAAACACGGTATATCCGATCAGCAGGACCAGGTGCGCCATATGAAAGAATTCACTTGTTTCTTTATTCTGATTCATAATAATTCCTTTTATAGTTAGTTACGGTGTTTACTTTCCTCTCTGAAATCTCTTTCTGAGAATGATGAGCTCGAGTATATGATTAACTCTTGCTTTAAGTATCTCAGGAACGAGCGGCTTTCTTATATAATCCATCGCTCCCATTGAAAGTCCCTTTATTTCTGCCTCTTCATCATCATCTCCTGTAAAGAAGATAACAGGCACTCTTGAGATATCGCCGCCTATTTTCTTAAGCTCTTCATAAAGTTCAAAGCCATTTCTTCCCGGAAGATTAACATCCATGAGTATAAGCTCAGGAACTCTTTCTACCGTGTTAACATAGTTAATGAATTCTGCTCCATTATTGAACATAGCAAGATTAACTCCGTATTCACTTACTATCTTATTTACAAAAGCCAGACAAGAATCATCATCATCGACCATAACTACATTTGCAGGAAGTCTGTCAGGTGCAACTCCGCCATCGTTTCTTGCATAATCAATCTCATAATTTACATTTAGACTGAAATCGAACTTCTCATCCCATCTATCAAGAAGGTTAAGCACTACTCTGTTAACAAATTCCTCTCTGATATCTGTGATCAGGATATAGTACTGATTAAATCTGCTTCTTGTTATTATGTCGGACTTTCTCAGAGATTCTCTGAGGAAATTACCGAAATCATCACAGTAATTCTTGAACTGCTCGTCATTTATATTCTGCGATCTTTCAAGTGTAAAAAGGACCTTACATGCATTTATACCATTTCGAAGGAAGTACCTTGTTGCATAGCGATATACATAGGAAAAGGCTTCCATATCAAGCTGCATAGCAACGTTGGTTATATTTCTTTCACCGAGTATTTCTGAGATACCCTTGATATCAAGTGTAACGGCATCCTTTTCTTCCTCGGTTGCTGTTTTGCTTTTGAGAATTTTA
>CACYJP010000102.1 GCA_902774725.1 uncultured Lachnospiraceae bacterium | reverse complement strand
TATGTTAAGTCCAAATATAACTACACAGATAATGATGACCATAACTGTAAGTATCTTGGAAAGCTCCTTCAGCTTTAACTGAAGCGGAGTCTCCTCATCACCTGCCTGAGACAGCTGATCAGCTATCTTACCCATCTCTGTGTCCATGCCTGTTCCGACTACAACAGCCTTGCATCTTCCGTACTGAACAGATGAACCCATATATACCATATTGGATCTGTCACCAAGAGGAATATCCGTAGCCCCTCCAAGCTCCAGCTTATCTGCGGATTTATCTGACGGAACAGACTCTCCGGTAAGTGCAGCCTCCTCAACCTTGAGAGAAGCAGCTTCTATAATACGTGCATCAGCAGGAACAGCATCTCCCGCTTCCATTGTGATTATATCTCCGGGAACGAGTTCAGCAGCCGGAACTACCATCACCTGACCACCTCTTATAACCTTTGAAGTGGCTGCTGACATCTCCTGAAGTGCAGCTATTGCAGACTCAGCCTTTGACTCCTGATAAACTCCGAGAACCGCATTCACAATAACTACCGAAAGAATAATTATAGTATCAGCAATACTGTCATTACTAAGTATGGCCGTAACTGCAGAAATGATAGCAGCAACGATAAGTATAATCGTCATCGGCTCACATAATTCCTTGAAGAACTTCTTGATGACACTTTCCTTTTCTTTCTCTACGAGCTTATTCTCGCCAAACTTTTCCAGACGATTTTTTGCCTCCTCCTGAGACAGTCCACCGGGGGTAGTCGCCTGCTCTTCTAAAACCTTTCCAAAGCTTTCCAAATAGTATTTCATCGTTTGTTCCCTTTTTATCGTTCCCTTTTTTATCGTTTATTATTATCGTTAGTTTTTATCGTTTATTATTATCGTTAGTTTTTATCATTTATTATTATCATTTGTCATCATCATTTATCATCATCGATTATAAGCATTCATCAGATAATATAGAACCACTGCTTGTCATCTTCTTTAGTATTCTTTTCAAATGCCTTTCCATCAAACTTCAGCTCCTGATTTGCTACATGAACCTTGGTTCCTGCAGGAACAGACTTTGTAAGGAATACATTACCTCCGATAACAGAGCCCTCACCTATTACGGTATCTCCGCCAAGTATAGACGCACCCGAATAGATAGTTACATTATCCTCAATGGTAGGATGACGTTTTTTATCGATGAGCCCTCTTCCACCTCTGGTTGAAAGTGCTCCGAGAGTAACACCCTGATATATCTTTACATTTTCTCCGATAACAGTAGTCTCACCGACTACAACTCCGGTTCCGTGATCGATAAAGAAATACTTTCCTATAGTCGCACCCGGGTTGATATCAATTCCCGTCTTGCTGTGTGCTATCTCAGTCATAACACGTGGAAGGATAGGAATTCCGAGCTGATACAGAACATGTGCATATCTCTGGACAGAAATAGCGAAAAGCCCCGGATAAGCTATGATTATCGCATCCTTGGATTCCGCTGCAGAATCACCCACATAAAGAGCCTCAATATCCGTATCCAGATACTCTCTTATCTCAGGGAGCTTCTTCATAAACTGTACAGTGCAATCCTCTGCAAAAGCTCTTATCTCTTCTTCAGACTTCCCCTTCATTCTTTCATCAAAATGCAAGGCAAGCGCTATCTGTTTATTAAGGTTATATGCTACATCCTCAGTAATAGACGCAATTGTTGTACTGAGGTTGTATATCCTGTAGGTCCTGTCGACATAGTAACCGGCATAGACAATCCTGTTAAGCTTATAAATGATCTCCTTGACATCATCCCTTCCCGGCTGACCGAAGATATCCTGCTTATCAATAGGACGTCCTTTTTCATAATCAGCAACTATATCCGAAATAATTTCAGAAATATTATCACAAATGAGTTTTCCCATAATACATCCTTTCATAAGTCAAATGTACCGCTCCCATTCAACTTATTAACAAACACTCTAACTAGGTAATTATCACACAGCAACTTATTTCTTGCAAGTATAAAAATAGTGTAGCAAGTCAAAAAAATTAGGGGCCGAAGTATAAATTCTTCGCCCCCTAACTTTACCTTTCAATGCATAGTTTTATATTCAGTTAAACATACTTTCTAAGCTCATCCACAAGCTCCGGAATAGTTGCCTCAAAATCAACCCCGTACCATGGCTTGTCAGGATTCTCAAGTGTGACATTGATCGTCTTTGCAGTATAGTCTGCCGCAAGCTTGAACGCTGTGTTCATATCAAGTCCTCTGGTTATCGCACCTACAGATACGCTGGCAAAGATATCGCCTGTTCCGTGGAATGTAGCATCCACATGATCATTTTCATATACGATTCTCTCACCTGTTTCAGTATCTATTCCGTATACACCGGTTTTTCCTTCAGTAAATGCAATACCTGTAAGAATAACCTTCTTCGCGCCAAGCTTTGAAAGCTTGCCCAGAAGCTCCTCGATATATTCCTTATCATAATCCTCTCTGTACTCTGTATCTGTCATGAAGCAAGCTTCTGTGAGGTTCGGAACGATGACATCTGCATAACCGCAAAGGCCGGCGTTAAGCTTTGCATATTCCATATCAAATGCAGGATACAGCTTTCCGTTATCTGCCATAACAGGATCGATGAAAATAAGTGTATCATTGCCACCGAAATCAGCAAATATCTTCTTTGCTATCTCTATCTCCTCTGCGGATCCAAGATATCCGGTATAAATCGCATCGAACTTTACATTCTGGCTCTTCCAATGCTCAGTGATAGGAATCAGCTGATCTGTCAGGTCCTTCACAGTAAAGTCAGGAAACATTGTGTGGGTTGAAAGCACAGCTGTAGGAAGTATAGTTGTTTCAACTCCCATAGCTGAAATGATCGGAAGTGCAACTGTTACCGAGCACTTTCCTAAACAGGAAATGTCCTGAATTGTTAGTATTCTTTTCATAATAATAAAACCTCCTATGAAAACGGTGAGATAACACACGCACGTTATCCCAAATAGATAGCACGTATTGTCTCATATCTCTGACATTCTTTAAATAGTCAATTTTGACATTTTTAATAAGGTCAGTTAGAATATTGATGCTGACGCATTAGTATCAGGGAGGAAATGTCATGCTATCCTATTCACTAAGTGAAAAGTCAAAAACACCGCTATATGAACAGCTGTACCAGCTGATCCGGGATGATATTCTGGAAAAAAGACTGGAGGCCGATTCTATCCTTCCTTCAAAAAGAAGCCTGGCCGAGCATTTATCAATAAGCGTTATGACAGTTGAAAACACATATAATCAGCTTCTTTCCGAAGGATACATCTATTCAAAGCCAAGGCGTGGCTACTTTGTCAGCGAGGTTATAGAATATCCAGGCACAAAGCAGTCTATGTGTATTCAGCCGGCAAAAGACACACATAAAAAGAAAACCGAAACAGGTATATCTAATGAAAAAATGCCTGCAGTCTACTATGCAGACTTCACCTCTAACGCAACTGATCCAGCCAGCTTTCCTTTCGCAACATGGGCTAAAATTCATAGACAAATACTGTCCGAAGAGCAAAGCAAACTGATGAATAACTCCCCATCAAACGGAATATATGAACTAAGAGAGGCGATATCAGATTATCTGAAGGCATTTCGAGGAATTCATGTCAACCCGGATAACATCATAGTAGGTGCCGGAACTGAAACCATCTACCCTCTGCTCATTCAGCTGCTTGGCTACGATAAACTTTACGGTACCGAAGACCCGGGTTATGAAAAAATATATAAAACACTTATTTCTAACGGAATAAAGGTTGAAAAGATACCGATAGACGAGCAGGGAATTATTCCTTCAAAGCTTGAAGAAAAGGGAATAGACATCGTGCATATCACTCCGTCACACCATTTCCCTACGGGAATCACCATGCCCGTAAATCGCAGATATCAGCTGTTAAACTGGGCATATGATAACGATAAGCATTCAAACGTGCGGTATATCATCGAGGATGATTACGACAGCGAGTTCAGACTTACCGGGCTTCCTATCCCATCACTTCTCAGCACAGATAAAAACGAACGAGTTATATATATGAATACATTTTCCAAAAGCTTAGCTTCTACAATACGTATAAGCTATATGGTTTTGCCTAATCACCTGATGAAGGAATACTACGAAAGGCTTTCTTTCTATTCATGCCCGGTGTCAACCTTCGAGCAGCTCACACTGGCAAGATTCATATCCGAGGGGTATTACGAAAAGCATATCAACCGTATGCGTACCTCATCAAAGAAAAAACGTGATATTCTGCTTAAAACAATTAAATCCGGCCCCCTCGCCGATTTATCTGAAATCAGAGAAGAGCAGTCCGGATTACATTTTCTTATAAAACTGAACATCAGCAAGTCTGACGAGGAGCTTATACAGCTATGCGAAGAAAAAAGAATAAAAATCGCAGCTGTTTCTCCTCATTCATTCATGGTAAACTATTCATCGATTCCACTGGAACGAATCGAAAAGGCAGTCAATACAATTGCATCATTGATCGAAGATTAATCAGAACTATTTTTTATACCATCCTGCTCCAACTTAAGGTCGTGCATTTCAGCGACCTTTTTTATTATTTCGTCCTGTTCCTTTTCCATTTCCGGAGTCAGAGAAATAGGTGCAATTATCGGAACCTCACCCTTATCCATCACTAAATGTTCGCCCATATTAAAGCCTCCTTACATCAAATAATTTTTGTTTTTTTCCAAGTCTTGAATTAATTTCATATAGTGCATTTATGGCAAATGATACAGCCATATCATTATCATAAAAACGTTTCTTTTGTTCTTTTAATAAACTATGATATACTTCTTCTACCTTCTTTTTTGCATCAAATATCGCATAAACATCACCATTATGTCCAACAACAACAGATAACACAACTATATCAGCCATAGCATATGTGATAATATCTCGAGCAGATGGCCTACTACCTGAAGGATGATTATGAATAACAATAATATCAGTATTTGCCTCTATAATCTTTTGATATTCTTCATCCGAAAAACTCGTATGATTTTCATATTTTTCTCTTTCTAAATTATCAACTATCAGATCTCCAGTTCTCTTATCCAGCGCTATCATCCCTTCATTGTTAGTTCCATCCACTCGTTCTAATAACCTTCCCGCTTCTTTAACAATCCTATCTTTCACAGTAGCGCTAAGTGGCAACCTCATAAACTTATCGTAGTATAGTTTTGAATTCACAATAAGCCTATCTACAGAATAAATGTTTTTTTCATCTTTTTTCGATATAAGCTCTTGTTCATCATAGTATCCCACATCATATCCATCATCAGCTGAAGAAAGAAATCCATATGGTTTTTGAGTCAATCTTTCTATTTCATCATAATACAGCTTCAGTAAACGTTTTCTTTGATCTATTTGATAAACAATCATCTCCATTTCGTCAGCCTTAATATATCTACTTTTTGTTTTTCCATCTTCTCTCCACTGCAAATAAGGCTGTTTTTTTCCTTTGATCGTCTTATAAACTATTGATCCCTTAGGCAGACCATTAAGCTCAATTATAGCTCTTTCCAAATGCAATCTTATCCCCTCCATTTCTATAGATAATAGTATCACAACGATAACCATCAGTCAATGGTTATCGCTATCTTTTGCAACCAAAAAAGCTGCAGAGCATAAGCCCTGCAGCTTCTTATTTTTATTACGTTTTATTATCTGGATCTTCTCTTGCGAAAGATAACGAATACGATACCTGCAAGTGCGATTACCATGATAATTATAACCGGTACAACATTCATACTATCGCCAGTGTTAACAGCTGTTGATGAACTCTGAGGACTTGGTGTTGTCTTAGAATCCGGTGTATTTGGTCCTCCGGATGGTGTAGGTGTAGCAGGTGTATCACCTGTTGCGATAAGTGCGATGTGTTCTGCAACCTCACCCTTCTTAACTGTTACTGTCTTTGTCTCTCCTGTTGTTACCTTGTATCCTTCCGGTACCTTTACAACTGTAACCTTGTAATCTCCAGGAATAAGTCCTGTTGTAAGATCGATTGTATTTCCGTTCTTATCCTTGTAGCTTGTAACCTTACCGTTCTCATCTGTGATTACAGTTATCTTCTTAGATCCGTCTGGGAATGTAGTTCCGTCCGGTGCTTCGATTTCAACTGTAGCTCCAGGTACAACTCTGTTTGTTCCTTCTTCAAGAACTGTGATTGTAAGACCACCAGTCTTAGGAATGATCTTTGCCTCATGACGAGCCTCGCCATCCTTAGGAACTGTAACTGTACCGGTTTCTCCTGTTGTAACTTCGTAGCCTTCAGGAACCTTTGTAACTGTTACCTTGTATTCTCCTGCAGGAACATCGATAGGAGTCTTACCGTTTTCATCAACGATCTCACCCTTATCATTTGTTGTAAATGTCTTCTTTGTTCCATCCGGATATTCAACCTCAACCTCAGCTCCAGGTACGTCGCGTCCGGTCTTCTCTTCAACAACGTGAACTGAAAGCTTTCCGGTTGTTACCTTTATAGGATCATCCTCGAATACTATACGATCATTTGTTGCATCGTACTCTCCAGGACCCTCTGTAACCTTAAGTGTAGGATTTCCATTTCCATCAAATGTAAGACTAAACTTAACAAGGCTTGTCTTCTTCTCATATCCTTCAGGCGCTACTGTCTCTTCGATAGCATAGTTGCCTTCAGTAAGTTCGAACTTATAAACCTCTGTAGCAGATGATGTCCAGTTTGTAATCTTTGTAAGCTTACCTGAAGCATCAACACTGTAAAGTGTAAGCTCTGCACCGGCAATCTCCTTAGAGTTTGTAGCATCAATCTTGCTGAAGTTTACAGTCTTCTTATAAAGATCATAATCATTTATCAGTTCTACTGAACCACCTGTTGTTGCAGTAACCTCTGCAGAACCACTTACTGTACTGTCGTTAGCATCAAACGTATATCCTGTTATAGCAGGAACACTTGCTGTATCCTCAGTAACTGTAAATGTATTTCCAACTGCTGATTCATCAATAGTAATTTCTGTTGGTGTACCGGATACTACTGTAAATGTATAAGCATCATCTCCGAGCTTACCATCAGCCTGAAGATACTTAGTAGCTCCACCTACATCTGTGCTTACTGTAAAGCTGAATGGATCAGCTGTTGAAGCACCACCGGTTATAGTCTTTGAAACTGTAAGCTTCTGAGGTTCAAGTGCCTTATAGGTATTGGTAAATTCTGAAACATTCTTTGTAGCATCTGCATCAGAAACAATTCTATATGTTCCCTTAACATCAAGAGTTGCATAGTTTCCAATTCCCTGCTTAGCAGCACTCTCATCTTCTCTGAATGAAAACTCTGTTCCAATCGGAAGGTTATTAATAACCACATCGGTTCCAGGAGTTACCTGGAAGAAGTACTCATCATTTCCAATTGTACCGTTTACATCCTGTATATACTGTCCTCTATCGCCGATTCTTACAGATATTCCAAAGCTTGTCGGAACTGTAATTCCATCATTATTTACTACTGTCTTCTTAAGTGTGATAGAAGTTTTCTTCTCTGAGTATGTATTTGTGAACTCAGCAGTAGCATCAGGTGTTTTAACTATTTCAACATCTTCTACCTTTGCACTTGATGGTTCTGTTGTGCAATTGTATGTCGTTCCGGCACCATTTGCTGTCTCTTCAACAGTGTACTTAGTTCCTACAACCAGACCATCGATTTCATATGTATAAACATCACCGTTCTGAGTCCAATTATTGGTTGCAAAATCCTTATCCAGTGTAACACTACTTGTTACGCCAGCATCAGAAGTGATAGTGAATGTAATAGGCTCAAGTAGATTAAGGTTTGTTATGCCTGCTAAAGTCTTCTTTATAACAAGCTTTCCGTACTCTGTCGGCTTAGTATACTTATTCTCAAAGTTAACTGCTACATCCTTAGTAGCTGCAGCCTTAACATCAATTGCTCCGCTAAGTCCGGTAGTAGTTTCTGCAGTGTAATTTGCAGGTAATGTAGTTGTATCCTCAGCTATTACATAAGATGTTCCATCCGGAAGATTCTTAACCTTAAGTGTCTCGCCAACCTTCAGCTTTGCTGATGCTACTGTACTATCAGCACTTATCTGTGCTCCTGTAGGTCCCTCAACAGCAACTGCTCTCTTCTGAGCATCTGTTGTTCCTGCCGGGTATGTAAGTGTAATTGTAAAGTCAAATGTCTGGTCAGCAACAGGGAATTCATCACTTCCTGCCGCCTTCTTCTTTGTAACTGCTACGCTACCTGTGATATTTGTATAATCATCTTCAAAGGCAACGTTCTTTGTTGTACCATCAGCAACTGCTATGTCACTTCCTTCAGTTCCGGTCTGTCCGTCTACCGAATAAGCTACTGTAACAGTCTTTCCTGCGATATCCTTTGTTGACTCTACTATCTGA
>CACYJP010000101.1 GCA_902774725.1 uncultured Lachnospiraceae bacterium | reverse complement strand
TGATGACGTCTTTGGCGACGGAGATGATGTTTTTGTCGGAGAGATCGAAGATAATAGAAAGTCAAACAAAGCTATGATTGGCGATGGAGAGGAAGAAGGAGCAGACGATTTCGAGTTCCTTTAAATCGATGGATGTTTTACAAACAAAGAGTGCTGCAATTCCTTGCAGCACTTTTTGTTTTGATAAGGAGTTAAGATATGGTTGCATATATTAAAGGCTCTCTTGAGGATGTGACCTCAAATAGCATTGTTGTTGAGTCGCAGGGTATAGGCTATGAAATACTTACATATGATTATGTTATAAGAAAGCTTCCGTCTCTTAAAAGCGAAGTAAAAATAATAACATACCTTGATGTTAAGGAAGACTCAATGAGGCTCTTTGGGTTTTTAAGCTCAAGAGAAAAAGACCTTTTTAAACAGCTTATATCTGTAAGTGGTGTCGGACCTAAGGGCGCTCTTTCTATACTTAATGAGCTTGGTCCCGACAATCTGGTTGCGGCTGTTATAGCAAATGATTCAAAGGCAATTTCAAAAGCGAATGGTATAGGTGCCAAAACAGCCCAGAAGGTTGTTCTTGAGTTGAAGGATAAGATCAGTCTTGAGGGCTCTATATTTGATCAGGGTGATGCTTCCTCCTTTGATACAGACTCAAACAGTGTATCTGATGCTGCACAGGCACTTTGTGCTCTCGGTTATTCTAACTCTGATGCACTTAAGGCTATCAGAAAGATAGATGGGGCAGAGGGCAAGCCGGTCGAGGAACTGATAAAGCTTGCACTTAAATATTTGTAAGGTAAAAAGATGAAAAAAAGTATTATCACTTCAGAAAATACATATGAAGATGAAGCTATAGAGAAAAGCCTGAGACCTAGAAGTCTTTCTGAATATATAGGTCAGAACAAGGTAAAAAAGAATCTTCAGGTTTTTATCGAAGCAGCTAAAAAACGTAAGGAAAGTCTTGATCATGTACTTTTATATGGTCCTCCGGGCCTCGGAAAGACTACACTTGCCGGGATAGTTGCGGAGGAAATGGGTGTTAGCATTAAGATAACCTCCGGTCCGGCTATTGAAAAGCCCGGTGAGCTTGCTGCGATTCTCAGTCAGCTTTCAGAAAATGATGTTTTGTTTATTGATGAGATTCACAGACTGAATAAGCAGGTTGAGGAGGTCCTTTATCCTGCTATGGAAGACTTTGCGATAGATATAGTTATCGGAAAAGGAGAACAATCAAAGTCCATAAGACTCGATCTTCCTAAGTTTACTCTTATTGGTGCGACCACGAGAGCGGGTATGCTGAGTGCACCGCTCAGAGATAGATTTGGCGTGGTTAACAGACTTGAGTTCTACAATGTTGGTGATCTGATGACTATTATCATCAGGTCTGCCGGAGTCCTTGGTGTTACAATTGATGATGAGGGCGCTTTAGAGGTTGCAAAGCGTTCACGAGGTACTCCGAGACTTGCTAACAGGCTCCTTAAAAGAGTAAGAGATTTTGCCGAGGTTGAACATGAAGGTAAAATTGATTATAATGTTGCCAAGAGTGCTCTTGATCAGCTGGATGTTGACAGCTTCGGATTAGATGATACAGATAGAGATATACTTCTCACTATAATAAAGAATTATGGTGGTGGTCCTGTTGGACTGGAGGTTTTAGCAGCTGCTATCGGAGAGGATTCCGGGACAATTGAGGATGTTTATGAGCCATACCTGATTAAAAATGGACTTATAAACCGAACTCCGAGAGGAAGAGTCGTTACTGAAAAGGCATACAAGCATTTGAACATGGAATATATGCTTGGTGAATAAGAAAAAGAGGTGAATTATCAGATGGGACAGGTAAGAACAGACATACCAGTTGTTATCAATAATAAGGTTTATACCTTAAGCGGTTTTGAGGGTGAGGAATATCTTCAGAATATCGCGACATACATAAACGGAAAAATAGCGGAGTGTAAAACCTCTGAGGAATACCGTAGAATGAATATTGAATACCAGGGTGTTCTGCTTGCACTGAATATAGCTGATGATTATTTTAAGGCTAAATCAAAGGCTGATGAGACTGCTACAGATAACAGCGATAAAGAACAGCAGCTTTATGAGTTAAGGCATGAGGTTATCGAGTCTCAGATAAAACATGAAGCGGCGCTTAAGCTGGTTGAAGAATATAAGGAACAGGTAAATATACTTCAGAAAAGACTGGTTCAGCTGGAAGCTGAAAGGGATAAGAAATAATGAAACGACCTGAGATACTTGCCCCGTGTGGTAATATGTCAGCTCTGAAAGCGGCTGTAGCTGCCGGGGCTGATGCATGTTACTTAGCGGGGAATTCTTTTGGGGCGAGAGCCTATGCTGCGAACTTCAGCCCTGAGGAATTGATTGAGGCAATTCGATATGCGCATTTACATGATGTGAAGATATATCTGACAATCAATACTCTTGTTAAGAATGATGAGCTGGTATATCTGTATGATATGCTTCTTCCGTTATATAAATGTGGTTTAGATGCAGTAATTGTACAGGATTACGGCATTTTTAGTATGCTTAGAAAGAGCTTTCCTGAGCTTGAAATACATACAAGTACTCAGATGAATATAACAACCGTAGAAGGAGCTAAGCTTTTTAAGAGTCTTGGGGCTACAAGAGTGGTGGCTGCCAGAGAGATGACACTAAAAGAGCTTGCTGATATCAGAAAAAAGGCTGATATAGAGGTTGAAGCGTTTGTTCATGGTGCTATGTGCCTCTGCTATAGTGGAAGATGCCTGATGAGTTCTATGCTTGGTGGAAGAAGTGGAAACAGGGGTAGATGTGCCCAGCCTTGCAGACAGAGATATAACGGAAGCTATAAGCTTTCTATGCGGGATATGTGTACATTGAGATATGTACCACAGCTGATTGAGACCGGTATTGATTCCTTCAAGATAGAAGGAAGGATGAAGAATGAATATTATGTTGCAGCTACTGTAATGGCTTATAAGGAGCTGAGGGATGATTATCTCGCCGGAAGGTTTTCTGAAGGAAAGGCTGAAAAGCTTGAAATAATGCTGCTTGATATATTTAACAGAGGTGGGTTCACAGATGGCTATCTATTCAGAAATCGCTCTGATAAGGAATGGGACAGGGCTTTGATAGATGATAAGATGCCCGGAAGAAGAGGCCTTAAGGTCGGAGAGGTTTCAAGCATCAAAGATGGCAGGATAGCCTTTGAGGCTCTTGTGGATATAGGTATAGGAGATGAACTTCTCGTAGATCATAAAGAACCTATATCACTTACTGTTAATAAAAGAGCTGAAAAAGGCACTGTTACTCAGCTTGCTTGTCCTGCTACCAAGCAGCTTAGAAAGGGTGTAGCAGTTTACAGGACGAGAAATAAGACTCTGCTGAGCTCGATAGATGAGAAGCTTCAGAACGCTGAGAAGATAAAGGTTAGAGGTGAGTTACATCTGGCAAATGGAAAGGAAACAGAGCTTTGTCTTGAAAGAGTTTCAGATAAAACCAGAGCTTTGGTTTCCGGAAAGGTTGCTGAGTCAGCTGTATCAAGACCGCTCGGGGATGATTCCATAAGAGAAAAAATAATGCAGCTTGGTAATACTGATTTCAGTATGACGGAGCTTATAATTGAGAATGATAATAAAAGCTTTATACCTGCCGGAGAATTAAAGAGACTGAGGAGAGACGCTGTTGAAAAGCTAAGTGATGCTATATGTGATAAGTCCTGCCGTGCGGATGCTTTTAATCAGGAAAACAGGGACGGGCTTCTTTCTCTTGGGGCTAAGCGTACGGTAGATAGATTCGGGCCTGATAATAATAAGAATAAAGCTTCAAGTGATACGGAAGAAAAATGTGGTAAAGGCAGCGTGCATATCTCCGTATCTGATGAGGCACAGCTCAGTGCGGTTCTTGAGTCCGGTGTAGATGTTGATTATCTTTATTTAGATATGGGGCTTGGCAAAATAGATTCCGGTAAAGCAGAAAGCCTTCGTGAAAGAATTAAAACAGGATTAGCTGATAAAATAGCAGAAAAAGAAGTAAAGCTTATTCTTGCACTTCCATATGTATGCAGGAATGAGTATGATATAGCTGCTCTGGATTTTAGAGAGCTTATTAGTAGCTTTGACGGTATATATGTAAGATGTATAGATGATTTGGCCAAGTTAATCGGGATTATAACGGACCTTAATATAGATACTATTATTCTTGCGAATTCACTTTATGCCTATAATGATATGGCGGTGAGCTTTATTAAAGAACGCTTAAGTGATTTTAAGGGCAGGGTTATATTTGAAACACCGATTGAGCTTTCTAAGACAGACTGTCTCAGGATAAGCTATGGAAGGTCGGGCGCGGCCGGATATGTAGAACCTTATTATGGACGGCTTATGCTCATGGTTACTGCCGGTCTAAGAGACACTGAGGGAAGGCTTGTGGATGATAAGAAGAGTGCATTTTATGTAAAAAATGCAGGCGATTTATGTTATAATGTAGTACTAAGTGCAAAACCACTCTGTCTCAGTAATTATGAGTCTGAGATAAGTGACAGACTTTATTACTTCACGACGGAAAGTGGTGGCGAAGTAAGAGCTATACTTAAAGGGAAAATAGACAGGATAAGTGATGGCTTTACAAAGGGTCATTACGAAAAGGGTATCTGACAATGCTGAATGTTATTTGTATTATATCTAAATATCTTGTTCTCCTTTTTATGGTCCTATATACGATCATATGCTTTACGTATCTGACGGCAAAGGACAGAAAGAAGAGAACCAGGAATCTGAATAAACAGATCTTTTATATATTTATGATACATTTTCTGTGTCATGTGATGCTGATGATCAATATAAAGGATATCAAGGTTTTGGTATATTATCTGATCGAGATATTTATCGCGGTCATGTATATAGCGGCCTTCAGACTTATGTATAAGAACTCATCAAGGCTGCTTACCAACAATGTTGCATTCCTTATGCTTATTGGTTATACGATGCTTCTGAGACTCAGTCCAAAGCTTGCTGTAAGGCAGTTTATTCTTGCGTCGCTTGGTCTGATTTTTACCATCTTTATCCCGATGATTATGTCAAAGATGAAGAATATCCAGTACTGGAGAAACAGGTACGGAGTTGTCGGAATCATACTGCTTGCATCTGTTTTTATTCCGGGAATAGGAATGGTGGTAAATGGTTCTCGTAACTGGATAAGTATAGGCGGCCTTTCGCTTCAGCCTATGGAATTTGTAAAGATATTCTTTATATTCTTTACGGCCAGTTCTCTCGTGAAGGCTTCTACGATGAAGGATCTCTTTATAAATGCGTGTATAGCAGCTACATTTATGCTGATTCTTGTTATAGAAAAGGATTTCGGAGCTGTCGTGATGTTTTACATCATTTACTTTATGATGGTCTATCTGGCAACCTCGAGGCCTATATTTATGCTTCTTGGAATAGGACTTGGAGTCGCGGCCTGTGTTATAGGATATATGCTGTTTAAGGATTCGCTTTTTGCACATATCGTTGTTCGTGTAAATGCATGGAAGGATCCGTTTAAGTATCAGCAGACACAGGGCTATCAGGTCTGTGAATCCTTGTTTGCGATAGGTACAGGTGGTTTCTTCGGAACCGGACTTGGCAGAGGTATGCCTTATCTGATTCCGGTTGCTGAGAGTGATTTTATTTTCTCGGCAATAGGAGAAGAGCTTGGAATGATATTCGGGCTTTGCCTTATACTTATTTATCTTAGTAGTTTCCTGGCTATTCAGAACATTGCAATGAAATGTAAGCAGCCGTTTTTCAAATACGTTACATTTGGAATAGGTATTTGCTATATATTCCAGGTGATGCTAAATGTAGGTGGCGCGACGAAGTTTATTCCGTCCACCGGTGTGACCTTGCCACTTATAAGCTACGGAATAAGCAGTGTATTTAGTACACTTCTTATGTTCTCGATAATACAGTATTCATATATTTTAGTTAGTAAAGAGGCAGACGATCTTGAAAAAGAAAAGGACAAAATCCTCAGGCGAGCAGCAGATGAATATGCCGCCGGAAATGCAGGCGCTTATTGACAGAGAGAAGGATAAAGCGCGTAAAAACAAAATAAAGAACAGACCGATCGTTTTCTCGATTTATGTTATGGTTCTCGTGTTTCTTTGCATGTTTGGATATATCATCTACTATATGTCCAACAAGGCTGAAAGAACTGTAGCGAATGCTTCCAATAAGAGGCAGGACAGCTTTGCTGATTTTGTAAAGCGTGGAGATATCATAACAAGTGACGGAACTGTGGTTGCTACTACGGAAGTTGATGATAATGGAAATGAGAAGAGAGTTTATCCATATAACGGACTCTTTTCACATGTTGTAGGCTATAATGAGTATGGTAGAGCGGGAGTTGAGCTTTCAGCCAACTTTACCCTGCTCAGATCACACGTTGGGCTTGATGAGCAGCTGAAAAATGATCTGGCTGAAGAAAAAAATCCGGGAGATAATGTAATCCTGAATCTTGATTATAATCTCCAGAATACTGCGGCTGAGGCACTTGGAAATGCAAGGGGAGCGGTTGTTGTTCTCGATGCTTCAACTTCTGATGTGCTTGCTATGTATTCCAGTCCGACATTTAATCCGAATGAAATGGCTAATGTCTGGGAAACGGCTCATACCGAGGAAGGCCAGGAAAGTGCGCTTCTTTTAAACAGAGCTACTCAGGGACTTTATGCACCGGGGTCGACCTTTAAGGTTATTACTGCGATGGAGTATATCAGAGAGCATCCTGATTATGAGAATTATAGCCATGTATGTAATGGTACGGATATTTATAACAGTGTATCTATAAGATGCTCTAACAGTACAGCACACGGAACTGTTGACCTAAAAACTTCGCTTGCCAAGTCGTGCAATACCAGCTTTGCGGATATTGGAGTAAACAGTCTGAATATGGATTCGCTTGCTGATTTTTCGGAGAAACTGTTATATAATAAAGATATTCCGTTTGAAGGTGATACTTCCAAGCCTGTCTTTAAGCTTAACGGCTCGAGTGATAAGTCATATATACCTCAGACTGTTATAGGACAGGGAGACACACTGACTACGCCGCTTCATAATGCGCTTATTATGCAGGCTGTTGCTAATGGCGGAAGTATGATGGAGCCGAGTCTTATAGACCGTGTAGAAAGTGCAGATGGTTCTGTTGTAAAGAAGTATAAGCCTAAGGCTTATGGTCAGGTTATTGATCCTGAGGTTACAAGAGCTATAATACCTATGCTTGAAGAGGTATGTAATTCCGGTACGGCTTCCTCAATTATGGCCGGAAAGCCGTATACAGTTGCCGGAAAAACGGGTACGGCGGAGTATGATAATAACGGAAACTGTAATTCCTGGTTTGTTGGTTTCTCAAGTAAGGATAAGCCTGATATTGTTGTCAGTGTCGTAGTTGAGGACTACACATCAAACCAGATATCCGGAACGTCTGTAGCTTCCAGAATAATGGATGCTTATTACGCCGGACAATAATAAAGTAAATTAAAGTCACAAATCATTCACTGACATCCGATAATTGTCGGTGATCTAACACACCATAAAAAAGGAGGGATTGCAAATGGTCGAAGCAATTAGTTGTGGAGGTGTGGTGATCTTTAGAGGTAAGGTTCTGGTACTCTATAAGAATTATCGCAATAGATATGAAGGATGGGTTCTCCCTAAGGGTACGGTTGAAAAGGGGGAAGAGCATGCTGATACTGCACTCAGAGAGGTTAAGGAAGAGTCGGGAGTTGACGCTACCATTATTAAGTATATAGGTAAGAGTAGTTATACATTTAGCACCTATAATGATGTGGTGAGCAAGAATGTTCACTGGTACCTTATGATGGCTAACAGCTTTTACAGTAAGCCACAGAAGGAGGAATACTTCTGCGATTCGGGTTATTATAAGTTTCATGAGGCGTATCACCTGCTGAAATTCCCTAATGAGAAGCAGATACTTGAGGACGGATATAGTGAGTATCTGGCGCTGAAGAAGGCGAATCTCTGGGGAAATAAGAAGTATTTTTAAGCTTTATCTTTAATTTGGGGTTTTCATATGGATAACGGTTACAATAAGGATGAAATAGAAGAAATACTAAAACGATATATGGGTGACAGCGGGGCGAGTGGTGATTCTCCGAAGACGGCTGCAGAAAAACCTATAGAGAAGACTACAGATAAAGCCGTAGAGAAACCTATAGATGAACCAATCGAGATAATAATGGACGAGCCCGAGGAGAAGCCTGCGGAAAGATCTGTAGAAAAGCCTGCAGAAAAATCTGTGGATAGAAAGTCAGAGGAAAAAGCAGAGGAACCTGAAGAAGAGCCTGCTGAAAAAAAGGAAGAAAAGCCGGTAAGCAAGCTTGCGATAAAAGGAGTCAACAGGACAGGGGCAGGCGTAGTCAGCGGGGCTCCCGGTAGTGTTCTTGCTAAAAGTTCCAAGGTAAAGGTTTCCAGGGCCGAGCTT
>CACYJP010000100.1 GCA_902774725.1 uncultured Lachnospiraceae bacterium | reverse complement strand
TATTGTCATCTATCTGACCTACCTGAGCATCAAGCTCGACATTTTCCTTCTTAATGCTGGCGAAGCTCTGCTTAACAGCTTCAAGTCTTTCTTCTATATATTCATCTAAGGCCTTCTGGTTCTTTTCTATTTCCTTAACGTTATCAGCCTTTGATTTTTCAAGCTTCTCAGCCTCAGCTGTAAGCTCCTTGACATGCTCGGAATTATCACTAAGTCTTGAACGAAGGATTTCTTTTTCTTCCTTATACTCATCTATCTCGAAATTAACACGGTTTATATCACTGTCAACATGACCTATACTCTGCTTGATTCCGGCGAGTTCAAGATTGAAGGCAGCGAGCTTATCCTCTATCTCATGCTTCTTATCTCGCTTCTGACCAAGCTGAACCTCGAGCTTAGCTATCATTGACTCACGCTCAGTAATAGAATTCTCATGCTGAAGACCTGTATCAAAAAGCTGCTGCTTATTGTCATCTATTATTGTCATCTATCTGACCTACCTGAGCATCAAGCTCGACATTTTCCTTCTTAATGCTGGCGAAGCTCTGCTTAACAGCTTCAAGTCTTTCTTCTATATTCTTAAGTCCTATAGTTACAGAATTCTGATCAATAGTAAGCTTCTGTATCTGAGAAGTGAGATTGGCCTTTTCTTCCTTGAGCGTTTCCCTTCTCATTGAAAGATTGGCATCCTCCTCACGAGCTTTACTGAGAAGTGCACTTGTTTCTCCGATAGACTTCTGAATATCCTCAAGCTCTCTCTTCCTTCCAAGAAGATTACTGGAGTTTCTGAATGCACCACCGGTCATAGCTCCACCCGGATTGATGAGCTCTCCTGTAGGAGTTACAAGTCTGAGCGAGCTGTTATACTTCTTTTGTATCCTGATAGCGTCATCTATTGTATCCACAACGATACTTTTACCAAGCAGGCTGTCAATGATACCACTGTACTTAGACTTAGTCTTTACCAGCTGTGAAGCAACTCCGATTACGCCCTTTTCCTTAAGCGCGTCCGGATTTGCACTTCCTCTTTTTACAACACTTGTAATAGGCAGAAATGTAGCACGGCCGAGTTTATTATCTCTCAGATAAGCAATCATTTCCTTAGCCGTTGCTTCATCCTCTGTTACTATATTCTGAATACTTCCTCCAAGTGCTGTTTCAATTGCAGTTTCATACTGTTTATCAACAGTGATTATATCCGCAACAACACCGACCACCTTGTTGTTGGAGGATTTCTTCTCCATTACCTTTTTAATACTCTGGCCGTAGCCTTCGTAGCGTTCAGTCAGATTTCTCAGGCTTTCATATCTGGATTTAAGACTTATAACATTCTGATTATGCTTCTGTATTTCGTTCTTTACAGAATTCGCTCTATCCGAAACTGTTCTGAGCTCATTATCACACTTTGCGAGCTTTGCACTGTTCTTCTGAAGTGCTTCGTTCACAGTTTCCATCTCAGTTTCAAGAGTTTCTTTCTCAGAAAGTATCTGGGCCTCTTCACTCTTGTCAGCAAGAAGCTTGGACTTAAGCTCAGTCTTACGAAGATTGATGTTCTCAAGCATCGTATCATATCTTGCTATCTTCTCCTTGAGATTACCACCTTCATTGATAAACTCAATTATATCAGACTTGGCAGCCTCAATTTTTGCATCAATTTCATGCTCTTCATCTTCGGCCTTTTGTCTCTCCTGATCAATAAGCTCAGACTCTTTTTGCTTCTTTTTATATTCCTGATTTATTTCTTCTTTTTTATCTAAATGTTCCTTCAGATTCGAGCTAAGCTCTTCAATACGCGAGTCAACTCTTTCTATCTGAGAATTAATTTCCGCAGTAATAACACCCTCTGAAGAGATTTTTTCATTAATAACTCTTATCTCTCCATCAGCGTGCTCATTTTCAACCCTCTTTTCACTTATGAGAGTCTTGGTATCATCTATTTTCTGATTGAGGTTTTCGAGAGTCTGTTCAAGCCTTTCATACTCAGCCTTTGTAAACTCAAACTCATCCTTGAGTCTCTGAGTGTCGGTTTCTGTTATTTCAAGCTTTTCTTTATTCTCATCGAGCTTTTTATGTATCTTATCTACTTCATAAAGGAAAGAATTAATATCAAGAGTTTTAAGTCTTTCTTTAAACTCAAGATATATCTTAGCCTTTTCGGACTGCTGTCTGAGAGGCTCAACTCTTTCTTCGAGTCCTGAAAGTATATCATTTACACGGTTCAGATTTACATGCTCTGCATCAAGCTGTTTCTCAGTTATCTGCTTATTTTTCTTATACTTAACAATACCGGCCGCCTCATCAAAAAGAGCACGTCTGTCATCAGGCTTATCAGAAAGAATTCTTTCTATCTGACCCTGTCCTATAATGGAATATCCTTCTTTTCCGATACCTGTATCAAAAAACAGCGCTGTTACATCCTTAAGTCTTGATACAGTTCCATTTATGAGATACTCACTTTCACCGGAACGATAAACTCTTCTGGCAACAGTAACCTCATTATAATCTATCGGCAGACTATGATCAGAGTTATCCAGAGTAATGGCAACATATGCAGCGGCCTGCGGTTTACGCTGTTCTGTACCCGCAAAAATAACATCCTCCATTTTAGCACCACGGAGCTTAACAGCACTCTGTTCACCGAGAACCCACCTTACGGCATCCGCAACATTACTTTTTCCGGAACCATTCGGTCCGACTATACCTGTTATTCCCTCTTCAAATCTAAAATCTATTTTATTCGCAAAGGACTTAAATCCGTTTACTTCAATACTCTTAAGATACATAATTTTTCCTTTTATAAACTGACACTGTCGTCAAAATTTAGCTTTATTATTGTTTTGTGGGCAGCAACCTGTTCAGCCATTTTTTTTGTCTGACCGGTTCCTTCTTCATATCTGGTACCATTCACATAAGCAACAACTGTATATGTTCTGTTATGCTCCGGTCCTTCCGAAGAAATCAGCTTATACTCCAGCTTACCGCCTTCGCTCTGAACATATTCCTGAAGAATAGTTTTAGCATCATAGAATATAGACTTATGTTCTATATCTGTAAGCAGGAATTTCTTTATATATTTCTCTGCTTCTTCAAGTCCACCGTCCAGATAAATAGCTCCAAGAACAGACTCAAAGAGATCGCAAAGAATAGATGGCCTGTTCATACCACCTGTAAGTTCTTCTCCGTGACTTAGATACAGATATTTTCCAAAGTCATACTCTTTAGTTATCTGCGACAATGTATACTCACATACAAGACTTGCTCTAAGCTTAGTCAGCTCTCCCTCTGTTTTTTCGGGGTATTCTTTAAACAGTTCCTTGCTGACTACAAACTCCAGAATCGCATCTCCCAGGAACTCATACCTTTCATAGGAGATAATATCTTCCTTACACTCGTTTGCATAGGATTTGTGAGTAAAGGCAGTATCCAGATGACCTCTGTCTTTAAATCTATATTCAAGTATTTTTTCTAAATCCTTATAATCTTTATTCCTCACTATTTTCGAATCCTTTAATTATTTTTCCATTAACATCATTTTCGACAAATGTAACACACTGGGTTATAGCAGATATAACCTCACCATCTTTTGAATTACCGTGTATTTTAACAACCAAGCCTTTAAGTCCAAGAAGAGGCGCTCCACCCTTATCAGAAGCATCGAACTTCTGAAGCGTTCTTTTCATACTCTTCTTAATAAGCATCGCACCTATTTTGCTCTTAACTGAAGCAAGAAATGCCCCTTTGAGTTCTCTAAGGATCATTTTTGAAAGACCTTCATACAGCTTGATGATAGTATTTCCGACAAAACCATCAGCAACAATGACATCAGCCTTTCCGTAAGGGATAGCTCTAGCCTCTATAGAACCTGTGAAATTAATTATATTTGAATCTTTAAAAAGCGGATAAGCTTTTTTAACAAGACTGTTTCCTTTTTCTTCTTCAGTTCCGATGTTAGCAATTGCAACTCGCGGATTATCTACTCCACAGACACACTGCATATAGATAGATCCCATCTCGGCAAACTGAAGCAGCACCTCAGGTTTAACATCGACATTTGCTCCACAATCAAGAAGAAGTGAAGGTTCATTAGATGTCGGAAGCAGATGTGCAAGAGGAGTTCTTTTTACCCCCTTTGCTCTTCCTACAACAAACTGACCACCAGCAAGAATAGCACCGGTGCTACCGGCCGAGATAAAAGCATCAGCCTTACCATCCTTGATAAGCTTAAGTCCAACAACCATCGAGGAATCCTTCTTTTCTCTGACGGCTTGAACAGGAGATTCATGAAGACTTATCTCTTCCTTACAGTCTATCACTTCAATCCTTGATTTATCGTAGTCATATTCCGAAAGACATGCATCTATATCATTCTTATGACCAGTAAGATAAAGCTTTACATTTGAATGATTTTTAAGTCCTTCTATTGCCCCCTTAACGCAAACAGAAACACCATTATCTCCACCAATAGTATCAATAACAATTCTTACTTCATTATCCAAAAGCTTGCCCTCCCAAGTAAAGACTTTAACTTACTTATTTTAGACTAAACCACAGCGTTTTGCAACAGCCAAAAAGCAATAAAAAAAGAAAAGCAAGCGACATGATCGCTTGCTTTGAATTTGCATATAAACTTATGATTAATCTACAGCAATGATTTCCTTCTGACCATATGATCCACAGTTCTTACAAACTCTGTGAGGCATCATGAGCTCTCCGCACTTGCTGCATTTTACAAGATTTGGAGCAGTCATCTTCCAGTTTGCTCTTCTCTTGTCACGTCTTGCTTTAGAGATCTTATTCTTTGGACAAATTGACATATCGATTACACCTCCTTAAACGAAACTTGGTCTAAAACCACACTCGACCAATTATACTTACATATAAACCAATTGTCAACAAGAAAATATTATTTTATTAAATATTTTCAAGTGTTTCTCTGGCAATAGTAAGCTCTTCGTTTGTAGGTATGACAACAATCTTTACTTTTGAATCAGCTGTCTGAAGCTCAACCTCATCTCCATGAACTGTGCTATTAAGCTCTTTATCATAGTCAGCACCGATGTATCCGAAGTTATCAAGGATAGCACCTCTGATCTTAGCATCATTCTCACCAATACCTGCTGTAAACGCTATAAGATCAACTCCATTCATAGCTGCTATATAGCTACCAATTATCTTAACTGCACTGTAAACAAATGCATTGAATGCCATCTCACATCTCTTATCGCCATTAGCAATACCCTCATCGATATCACGACAGTCACTGGATTTACCTGAAAGTCCGAAAAGACCTGACTGCTTATTAAGGATATTTAAAACCTCATCAACAGACTTGTTCTCTTTATTAGCGATATACTGTACGATAGCAGGATCAATATTTCCGCTTCGTGTACCCATTACAAGACCTTCAAGAGGAGTAAGTCCCATAGATGTATCTACAGACTTTCCGCCTTTTACAGCTGTTATGCTGGCACCACCACCGAGGTGACATACGATAACCTTGGTATCCTCAGGAGCCTTATCAAGATGATTAAGAGCCTTCTTTGATACATAGCTATGGCTTGTACCATGGAAACCATATCTTCTTATCTTGTAATTCTCATAATATGAATAAGGAATTCCATAGATATATGCTTTTTCAGGCATTGTCTGATGGAATGCAGTATCAAATGTAACACACTGAGGTACCTCAGGCATAAGCTTCTTACAAGCCTTAATACCAAGCAGATTGGCAGGATTATGAAGAGGAGCAAGATCTGATATCTCTTCAATCTTCTTTATAACCTCATCATCAACCTTAACAGTCTTGTTGAAGTACTCTCCACCATGAACAACTCTGTGTCCTACAGCGTCTATCTCATCAAGTGAACTAATAGCACCATCCTCCGGGCTGATAAGAACATCTATAACCGCCTGAAGTGCAACTCCGTGATCTGGAAGATCGATTTCCTTTTCCTTCTTCTCTCCTGTCTTTGAGCTGTCATACTTCAGTCTTCCACCTTCTGCATCTGCACCGATTCTTTCGCAAAGTCCTTTTGCAAGAACCTTCTCTGACTCAGAATCAATAAGCTGATACTTAAGTGATGTTGAACCGGCATTAATAACTAAAATCTTCATTGTACGTCTTCTCCTTCTCGACCATCTATAGTTATTCTTCCTCTTCCATGCTCTTTACTGTAGTACATAGCCTGATCAGCTCTGTCTACTATCTCATGGATATTTGAACAAGTCTCGGGATATGAAGCAAGTCCCATACTTGTATTTATGCTTATCTTGAGATCCTCAAACTCAACAATATTGGTTCTTATCTCTTCGTGCATCTGTTTAAGAATCTCATATGTCTCCATAAGACCCTTACCACGAAGAATAAGGAGGAACTCCTCACCACCAAATCTTACTGCTGTACCATTATGAAGCTTTGCATATTTATCATCAACTCTTGCTACAGACTTGATAGCCTCATCACCGGCTAGATGTCCATATGTATCATTTACATTTTTGAAATGATCTATATCGAGCATAGCAACAGTAAGTATTCCATTTTCTTCCTGCTCTATCTCACTCTTAAGCTCAGGATAGAACTGATTGAAATAGATACGGTTGTATATCTTGGTAAGACCGTCCTTCTTAGCCATATCCTCAGTCTTCAGATAAAGTCTGTCAGATATAAGTGCAGAAGTAAAGTCCATTATTGATGACTCATAGAATGAAAATCCATTCTCAAAGAAATCATACTTGCTTGAAGTAACAACCATTACGCCGTATATCCTGTCATTCTCATATGCAGGGAATGCAACAGCATTACATATATTTCCACCTGTAAGATATGGATACTTAAAATCGTAATTATCACAAAGTACAAGCGGAGTAAAGCTTTCTCTTCTATGAATTGCATTGTAGATATTGAGTATATCCTTCTTCAGAAGCTCTTCTGTAACCGGATTTGATGAGTTGATATGAAGATAAGGCTCATCATTCATATAAACATCCTTTTCCATGTAAAGAGCAACAGTTCCTGTCTTCTTGATATCAACAACGTTATTTACCATTACCTCAGCATTCTTCTCAACATCAAAGCTGGCTGAAAAATACTTCATAACCTCGATAAGAGAACGGCTCTCTTCGTTTATCTTTGCAAGATCATCAATCGCCTTGGTCAGGTTTATCTTCTGATAATTGATTTCACTATTTACCTTCTCAACTCTCTCCTGGAATTTAATAAGCTTTTTATTCTCTTCGATCATATCAGCATTTTTGAAATAAAGCTTAGTATATCTATCATCGAGACTTAAAATAGCTCTATAAAACAGTTCATACGCAAGGAAAATAGATGAAACAACAACAATCGTTACAATGAAGTAAAGAAGTATCCATGCTCCTTCAACCTCGCCGCCTCGCTGTATGAAAATAAAACAAATACAAACTACTACACCAATTATTATTCTTTTAATATAATTGAAAAACGTATTGAACACATCAGATAAATATAGATCCTCAATGAGAAGAACTATAATAAAGCATAGAAGTGATATTGTGAGAACAATCGGTATTTTACCGATTATCGTACCAATACACACCAGAAGCGTATATGCAAAAAGTCTTATCTGGAACAAAAGAAACGGAAATTTATTTCTCTTCTTTTTCAGAATCAGCTCATCAACAGCGAACATGATTACATATATTGCAAGATAGTATATCGCAAGGGCTGTAGAAAGCTTAAGCCCGGCACCCCAAACAAATAAAATAGTAGCCAGAAATAATATATATCCAGCCCTATTTATCTTCTTTAACGTATTCAAAAAATTAAGCTTAAACTTATCAGACATTATTATTTGCCCCCGACCATAACATACACGTTTATTTTATCATAGTTGAAATAAATCATCAACAGATTTAATCAAATCAAAAACCGTGCCGTTATTCATAATTATCTTGTTTGAACCGTTTTTATAAAACAACTCATCGGGTTGATTTTTTATAAAATCTTCAGCTTTTTTTCTGCTATATCCCCTATCGCTCATAAGTCTGCTTATCCGGGTTTCTTTGTCAGTAATAACTGCCCATATCTCATCACATATTTCCGTATAATTATCCTGAATTAGTAACGCTGCTTCAATTATATAATAATCTACACCATTATCTCTTTGTGCTTTTATATCTCTAAGGATATATTCTTTAACTGCAGGATGAACTATACTATTAAGTTTTTCAAGTGCAGCTGTATCATTCATCACAATACTTCCGAGCTTCTTTGCATCTATCTTATGATTATCAGCACTTAATATGTCTCTCCCAAAACAGCTTACCACCTTATTATAAACCTCATTTCCGGGCAGCATCAGTTTTTTTGCGACTTTATCCGCTTCTACAACATATGCACTATATCTATCACTTAAAATATCCAGAACTCTGGATTTTCCGGAGCCGATTCCTCCGGTTATTCCAATTACTTTCATTATCTATCCCACATCATTACTATTTACTTAGCATCATAAAGTGAATTACCGGTATGAATATCTACATAAAGAGGAACAGCAAGCTTAGCTGCCTCCTCCATATTTCTTCTGAGGATTTCAATCACATCGTCCTTTTCTTCTTCAGCAGCTTCAATAAGGAGCTCATCATGTATCTGAAGTATAAGTCTTGATTTTAGTTTTCTTTCTTTAAGCTCGCGGAAAACATTTATCATAGCAATTTTAATTATATCTGCAGCCGTTCCCTGTATAGGAGAATTCATAGCTACTCTTTCCCCAAAGGATCTTTGCATAAAGTTGCTGCTTGAAAGCTCAGGAATAGGTCTGATTCTGGACATCATTGTCCTGACATATCCATCATTTTTTGCTTTATCAACGCAGGAATCAAGATACTCCTTAACCTTGCTATATGTAACAAAATATTTTTCTATATATTCCTTGGCTTCAGCTCTTGAAATTCCAAGGTCTTCCCCCAGACCAAATGAGCTTATACCATAAATGA
>CACYJP010000099.1:14079-22653 GCA_902774725.1 uncultured Lachnospiraceae bacterium | reverse complement strand
CTATCATGGAAGCTACTGCTGAAGACCTTGTGGAGATCGACCAGGTCGGAGACGTGATGGCCAGAGACTTTACAGCCTACTTCGCAAGCGAAGAGAATCGCGAAGAAGTGCAGAGACTTCTTAAAGAGATAGAATTCGTCATCGAAGAGAATACTGCTGAGCAGGATCTCGACGGAATTACATTTGTAATAACGGGCTCGCTTGAGACATACCCCAATCGCGATGCCCTTAAGAAAGAGATAGAAGACAGAGGCGGCAAGGTCGCAGGCAGCGTGAGCGCGAAGACCAGCTACCTCATCAATAACGACATCAACTCAAACTCATCGAAGAATAAGAAAGCGAAGAGCCTGGGTGTGCCGATCATCACCGAAGAAGACTTCAAAGCCTTATAGGAGGAAGGATTATGCCGATAAGAATAGACAACGATCTGCCTGTGAAGCAGATACTCGAGGATGAAAATATATTTGTGATGGATGAGAACCGGTCGAATAGTCAGGATATCCGTCCGATAGATATACTGATCCTGAATCTGATGCCGCTTAAGGAGGATACAGAGCTTCAGCTCCTGAGAAGTCTTTCGAACACGCCACTTCAGGTAAATATCACTTTCGTAAGAACGGTGTCGTATGAGTCGAAGCACACGTCGAGGGATCATCTGGAAAGATTCTATTCGAATTTCAGGGACGTAAGAAAGCGTAAGTGGGATGGAATGATCATCACGGGCGCGCCGGTTGAGAGGATGAGCTTTGAATCGGTTGAGTACTGGGATGAGCTGACCAAGATAATGCAGTGGGCTGATAAAAATGTAACTTCGACGCTTCACATCTGTTGGGGCGCACAGGCCGGACTGTATTTCCACTATGGAATCCAGAAGTATGAGCTTCCGAAGAAGCTTTCAGGTATATATGAGCACCGTACGATGCATAAGAGCCAGGAGCTTGTGAGAGGCTTTGATGATACCTTCCTTGCACCGCATTCAAGGTATACGGGAGTTGATTATTCTGCGGTAAGAAATAATCCTGAGCTTGTGGTGCTTGCTGATTCTGTGCTATGCGGACCTTATATAATCGTAGGACAGGGCGGAAAGCATATATTTATCACAGGTCATCCTGAGTATGATGCGCTGACGCTGGATCAGGAGTATCATAGGGATCTGGGTAAGGGAATCAATCCTGACGTTCCGGTTAATTACTATCCGGATGATGATCCAAATAGGACACCTGTTAAGTCATGGCGCTGCCACGCGAATACGCTTTATACGAACTGGCTGAATTACTATGTATATCAGTCAACGCCTTATGACTGGGTCAACCGAGATAGTGAAAATAATGAGGACAACAAGTAAAATTTTGTGTTGAAGAATAAGCAAAAATTTGATATTCTATTTAAGTAAGTTTTAATTGATTGAATTTGATTACTAATAGTTACATATAGGAGGAGTGAAATGTTAAACATTGAAAAGGTAGCAGAGGGCACAAGTCTTACAGTTAAACTTGAGGGAAGACTTGATACAACTACTTCGCCACAGCTTGAGGGCGAGCTTGGAAGCAAGCTTGATGGGGTTAAGGAGCTTGTATTTGATCTTGAGAAGCTTGAGTATATCTCAAGTGCCGGCCTTAGAGTTCTTCTTTCAGCACAGAAGGTTATGAATAACCAGGGAAGCATGGTCGTTAAAAATTCTATCGAAGAGATAAGAGAGATATTCGACGTAACTGGCTTCAGTGATATACTTACTATAGAGTAATCCGGCTATAGATTAATCCGGCTTGAAAAGAACTTTATAAAAGAGTTTTATTGTTATAGCTAATTAGACTTGATTAAAAGCCCCAAGGAGACAGTTCTCCTTGGGCTTGTTTTATTTATGGACATAAACTTTTGAGGTTTACAATTATGGAGACAGATCATGATTAAAAATATAGTATTTGATGTAGGGGATGTTCTTGTTGATTTCAGATACAAGGACTATATGCGGGATCTTGGAATGGATGAGGAAACGGTTGAATTCCTCTCGCAGAATATCGTGCTGACGGAGTTCTGGCATGAGCTGGATCTTGGCTTCAGGACAAATGAAGAAGCCCGTGTTCACTTCATAGGAAAGTATCCTGAGTACAAGGATGAGATAAATAGATTCTGGGAGGATCCTTCTGATATAGTCCGCGAGTATGATTATTCAGCCGGACTTCTGCAGGGACTCAAGGATAAGGGATATGGGGTTTATGTCCTTTCGAATTATCCGATAGAGATATCGGAGCTTCACTGGCCGAAGTTCAGATTCCTGCCGATTGCCGATGGCTATATAATCTCCGGGTATGAGAGGATGACAAAGCCTTCGCCTGAGATATATAAGCTGCTCGAAAGCCGCTTTGGCATAAAGCTTTCAGAGTGTCTCTTCGTAGATGACAGACAGGTAAATATCGATGGGGCCGAGGCTGTTGGGATGCAGGCGGTGCTATTCACAGGCTATGATGAAATTGTAAAGAAATTCGAAGAGCTCCCTGAACTGATTGATGGGAAAACAATAGACAGCACAGTTGATGAGAAAAAGAGAAAGCTGGCTGAGAGAAAGAATGAAATCGCACACAAAAAACAGGAAATCAAGGACATGCTGAAAAGTAAGATTCTGATAGATGTAGTGTGTCCGGATTGCGGTGCTACTCAGCGAATAAATGTTGATAAAACACCGGGACATTGTTATTATTGTGGTAGGCTGCTTCGCTATAATAAGGCCACTAAACGAGTGGAGCCGGGAGCAGGTCAGGAGAAGGATATAATTAGGACGCAGTATGAGTTTCAGCGTCGCAATCAATTGTTCGGGGAGACAAACTAATAATAAATGGGGGTACAAGATGTATAATGATGGACGTATTTGGGCAGGCGTAAATGAATCCGGAGAGAAGATAACACTTCTTCCGAAAATGGCGAACAGACATGGTCTCGTGGCAGGTGCTACGGGAACCGGAAAGACTGTTACGCTTAAAGTGCTTGCCGAAAGCTTTTCAGATATGGGAGTTCCTGTATTTATCGCAGATGTAAAGGGCGATATCGCAGGACTCAGCATTCCGGGTGAAGACAGCGAAAATATGCAGGAGAGAATCAAAAGATTCGGGCTTGCTGAGGCGGGCTTCGAATATAAGGGCTACCCTGTAACGCTGTGGGATATCTATGGAGAAAAGGGTGTTACACTCAGGACAACTATCACTGAGATAGGTCCGCTTCTTTTGTCACGTCTTATGGAGCTAAATGAGCTCCAGTCCGACATACTTTCAATCGTATTTAAAATCGCAGACGATAATGGACTTCTGCTTATCGACACGAAGGATCTTAAGGCTATGCTTAACTACGTGTCTGATCATAATGTGGAATTCGAGGCAGAATACGGCAAGATGAGTCCGGCTTCTATAGCTGCCATTGTAAGAGCACTGGTTGCTCTTGAGGTAGCAGGTGGAGATAAGTTCTTCGGAGAGCCGGCCGTAAATATAATGGACTTCTTTACATTTGGCGATGCAGGAAAGGGAATGATAAACATCCTGGACAGCTCGAGTCTGATTAATAACACAGACCTCTATTCGACATTTCTGTTGTATCTCTTGTCGGAGCTTTTTGAAAGGCTTCCGGAGGTGGGAGATATGGATAAGCCAAAGATGGTATTCTTCTTCGACGAGGCGCATCTTCTCTTCAAGGATGCACCAAAGGCACTTCTTGAGAAGATAGAGCAGGTTGTGAAGCTCATCAGATCAAAGGGAGTCGGAGTTTACTTCTGTACACAGAATCCACGCGACATCCCGGACGGAGTTCTGGCACAGCTCGGAAATAAGATACAGCACGGTCTCAGAGCCTACACGCCATCCGATCAGAAGGCGGTAAAGACAGCGGCAGAGGCGTTCAGAGAGAATCCATCGTTCAATACATATGACACGATACTCGAGCTTGGAACAGGAGAGGCTGTTGTATCCTTCCTTGGAGATGACGGAATCCCGACAATGGCTGAGAAGACATATATACTTCCGATACAGTCAAACTTCGGAACGATTTCAGAAAGCGACAGGGACAGACTCATAAAGTCCAGCATATGCTACAGCAAGTACTATGAGTCAATAGATCCTGATTCGGCATATGAATTCCTTCAGAGACGTGGTCTCGAGGAGCAGGCTGCATACGAGCAGGCAGTCGCTGAGGCTGAGGAAGCAAAGCTCCGCGAGAAAGAAGAGAAGGAAGCTGAAAAGCAGCGCGAGAAGGAAGAGCGTGAGGAAGCAAGACAGAAGGAACGCGAGGAGCGAGAGGAAGCAAGACAGAAGGAACGCGAGGAGCGAGAGGCTCAGCGTCAGAAGGAAAGAGAAGAAAGAGAAGCTGCAAGAAAGGCAGAAGCTGCTGCAAAGGCAGAGCAGCGTGAAAAGGATAAGGCAGAGGCTGACAAGAAACGTGCTGCAAAGGCTGTAGGAAATACAATAACCGGAACCGTAGGTCGTGAGGTCGGAAAGACTGTCGGCGGAAAGTTTGGAAAATTCGGAAAGACACTTGGAGGTAACGTAGGAGCAAGTCTCGGAAGAGGTATCTTCTCGACACTGTTTAGTTCGAAAAAATAATAGGGGGTATTCTATGGAAAAACGAGCAATGACAGAAGCGGAAATACTTTCCAATTTTGATGATGCGATTAATTATGACCACATATATGTGAATTATCAGGCACAGGTGAATCATTCGACGGGAAGGCTTGTGGGTGCTGAGGCACTTATGAGATGGAAGCATCCGGTATATGGAATGCAGTATCCTTCGGATTTTATTCCGGTGCTGGAAAAGAATGATCTGATATACAGGGCGGACCTTCATCTCTTCGAGCTGGTTTGCAGATTTCAGAAGAAGTGTATGGATGAGGGCATCTCGATGATACCTATATCTGTGAATATGTCCAGATATGATATCTATAATCATGAGTATGCAGAACAGATAGAAGAGATAAGAAAGAAGTATGGTGTCCCGGTGAAGTTCCTCAGAATCGAGGTTACTGAGTCATCAGCAATAGGCGGAATGGAGCTTGTATCTACTGTACTTAAGAAGCTTCATTCGTATGGTTATCTGGTTGAAATGGATGACTTCGGAAGTGGTTATTCATCACTGAACATCCTTAAGGATCTTCAGGTCGATATAATAAAGCTCGATATGATATTTATGAGCGGTGAGATAGGTGGTCGTGGTGGTACGATACTTAGCTCTATAGTTCAGATGGCGAAGTGGCTGGATACTCCGGTTATAGCAGAGGGCGTTGAGACATCAGAGCTGGCTGATTATCTGAAGAGTATCGGCTGTAACTATATACAGGGTTATCTCTATTCGAAGCCTCTGGAGGAGGCAGACTTTATCGAGTATACCAAGGAGCTTAAGCATGAGCCGATGAATTCATCTATAGCTCTTATCAACTCGATGGATTCCGGCCGTTTCTGGAATCCTGATTCAATGGAAACACTTATATTTAATAACTTTGCAGGCCCTGCATCGATATTTGTCTATGATACTTATGATAAGACGGTCGAGATACTCAGGGTGAATAAGAAGTATACTGCTGAGGTAGGCTCAGGCAGACCGGAGAAGGAGATCTTCGGAGATGATCCGTGGTCTATATTTGATGACAAAAACAGAGCTATATATGAGGAGGCTATCCAGAAGGCAATCGATTCAAACGATGAGGAGACATGCGAAACCTGGAGACATATCTGTTCCAAGATGTGTGGTGATGAGGATATCTGTGTCAGAACCTCGATGAGAGTGATCGGTAAGGGCGGCGAGAAGTATCTGATCTACGCTATGGTCAGAAATGTCACGCACGAGAAAAAGTACATGGACGAAATACTCCTCAGTGAGAAGCGTTATAAGTCAGCCTTCGAGCAGGCTAATGTATATGCATGGGAGTACGATATAGCGACGAAGGATATGAAGCCTTGCTTTAGATGCATGAGAGACCTTGGTCTTCCACCGGTTGTGCATAACTATCCGGAACCGGCGATAGAGAGTAGTATATTCCCGCCTGAGGTAGCGGACGACTATAGAGAGATGATGCGTAAGATCGACGAAGGAGTCGGTACCATAGAAGCAATCATACCACTCACAGTAGGCCGTATACCATTCCACGTAAGATATACAACCGAGTATGATGAGACTGGCAAGCCACTTAAAGCATATGGATCTGCGACGCTTGTTGTAGATAACAAAGAAGAATAAATAACTAAACAACTAAACAACTAAACAACTGACTAATACTTTTCTCGGCATCGCTCTCGCTTCCGTTTCGGGCTACCCCTAGCGGTCGCTTCGCTCGCTAAGCTCTCACTTCACTACGTTCGTGAGTCGCTAAGCGCCGAGACCCGAAAGGTCCTCGAAAAGTATTAGTCAGTTGTTTTTTTTACAGTTTAAATCGAATGCCACTCAGGCTTCATTTCTTTGAATGTTGTCAGATACTTGAATCCGACGCTTTTTGCAAGCTCTGCAGCTTCGTCGAATCCGTATCCTATATGCTCCAGGTCGTGAGCATCGCTGCCGATAGTAAGTATCTCGCCACCCAGCTCTTTATACATAGAAAGTATGAGAGGATGCGGATGCATGTAGTCGAGGCCTCGATACAGGCTTCCAGTGTTTATCTCGATCCCCTTGCCCTTTAGAATGATAGTCTTCAGTATCTCGTGCAGGATATCCTTGTAACAAGTGAAGTACTTTGTTTCAAAGAGCTCTGAGTTTACTTTCTGAAATACATCTGAAGGAACATTAACAGGTCCGTACCTGAAGATATAATCGATATGACCATATACGTTATAGTCATCAAAGTTTTGTACGTTATAGAGTATATCCTCGAAGTATTTCATATAAAGTGAATTGGCATCCTTATAAGTTCCATCAGGATACTGCCAGCATTCGGGATAATAAGGGTCCATTCCATCAACGACATGAGAAGAGCAGATGATGAAATCAAGTTCCGGGTGCTCTTTGCTGAAGTTGTTCAACTTGGAACAGGTAGATGGCATCACACCTTGCTCGAGACCGGTGTAGACCTTAACTATATCTGTAGAATCTGCAAGTGTCTTAAGTTTCGAGATATACTCATCTATCTCCAGCTCAAACTCAATCCCATCCGGATTATCCGGAAAGTCCATATCATAGTGATCTGTTAGACAGATAGCTGAGAACCCTTTCTCTTTTGCTGTTTTTATTATATCCTCAACAGGTGTTTCACAGTCAGAAGAGAAGCAGGAGTGGAGATGAAAATCAAATTTTGTTATACATGAATTATTCATTTGAGATTCCTTTTCGTTGTTGAAATTATTCTCATATATGTTATAAATGGCTACTCGGTTAATTTAATTATAGTATAACAATCTTACCACACTTGATTTTCTGTGTCAAAAAGATATTGTCACTCCGCTTTGCGCTATGCTGAACACATCAATTTACACATCGCCACGCATATCAATTTACATATCTCAAACACTGTAAAAATATTGTAAAATAAAGAAAAAATAGGGTGGGTAGTCAACTAATATGGTTGACACTGTTGGTTAATAATGATAGAATCTAGATAATTATTTATAAGAATTTACTAATAAAAAACGAGAGGTGTAATTATGAGGAAGAGAGGATTTAAGATTGTTGCTACAGCAGTAGCAGCTACAGTATTAGCTTCCGGTCTTGCAGTTCAGGCAGCTGGAGGAACATGGAAACAGGATTCTGTTGGATGGTGGTATCAGAAGGCTGATGGCTCATACGCTAAAAGCGAGTGGGAAGAGGGCTATTGGTTAGATGCAAGTGGTTATAACACATATGCACCAAAGGCTGACTGGTATTCAAATGCTATCGGATGGTGGTATCAGGATACATCAGGATGGTATGAGCAGAACAACTGGGAGTACATCGATGATGTTTGCTATCACTTTGATAACAATGGATATATGTGTGCAAATGAGTATGTTCAGGGTTACTGGCTTAACGCTGACGGATCATGGACATATCAGCCGGTTGCATCATGGCAGCAGGATTCAAATGGATGGTATTACATGGATACAGCAGGATACTATCCAAAGAACACAACAGTAAAGATTGACGAAGTATGGTATACATTCGATGATCAGGGTTATCTTGTAAACTTTACAAAGCTCACACCTAAGTCAGGTGCAAATGCAAAGGTTAACTTCAAGGTAACAGAAGGAAATAAGTCAACAGCTGCTAAGAACCTGAGCAACCTGCTCGGATCTGTAACAGCAGATGGTTCAAAGAAGGTTGTTAAGGTTGATGGAGTTGAGAAGACAATCGCAAATAAGGGTGGAACTATCTACATCGATGATGAAACTCTTGATTCTTATGTAACAAACAAGGTTGCTTCAACAAGCACAGACGTAACCTTCGAGGTTGATGCAAATGCAAAGAATATCTTCAGCGGTATCAAGTTTGCAGGAAGCTCAAGCTACACATATGACGTAACAGTTAATGGCGTTGCTCTTAAGAACATCAGAGTATCTGATGGTTGGGTAACATTCTCAGCTGACGGACAGAACTTCAAGGCTGACGTAAGCAACGGTTCACTCTATGTCGTAG
>CACYJP010000099.1:0-14049 GCA_902774725.1 uncultured Lachnospiraceae bacterium | reverse complement strand
TAACTAAGTTCAAGTCAGCAGGAATCATCGAGAGCGATACTCCTGTAGTTGACGGCAAGTAAGCTGAAATAGAAACACTCAACTTTTATAAGTGATTATAGCTGTCAGGTGTGAGAAAAACGCCTGACAGCTTAAACTTTGTATAGGGGTTAAAAGGAAATGTGCATCAATAAAATGAAAACTAAAACTATTTTTGTCCTTATAACCTTTATGATGTCGACTTTTTTATTCCTTTTGTCAGTTCAGACAAAGGATGTTTACGCAGGTGATATCAACGGATCGGAATCAGGTGTCATCGGCGTAGCAAGCGGAACCTTTACCTACAATGGCAAGGTCTATAAGGCATATTCGAGCTATGTGAGTCAGCTGTACTCATATCTCTCAAGAGATGATGTAGACCTTACACCGGAGCAGGCTTCAAAGGCTATAAGCTATATCTATTCAAATGTTCAACAGGGTATTGACCAGGGCTATGTGTACGAGGTAAATGCACCTGAAGAGAACAATACCGATCTGAATCAGATAGAGGAAGAACGCGAGGCTGAGGAACAGAAGGAACGTGAAGAGGTAAAGGTTCAGAGTGATAAAGAAGTCGAAGAGATGTTCGAGGAGATGGAAGAGGATCATAAGCTGACTCAGGAGTCAAGACCAAAGGCCTCTGAAACTGATGCCAGTGTTATTATGACCAATGACTCGATCATTATTACAGATGACTCGAATGAAGAGATAGTACTTAAGGCTGATGAGAGTATCATTCCTGATTGGTTCGGAAGCTGTTTCATAATCATCGGTGCTTCGGTACTCGTGATCAATATAATCATACTCCTGGTTCTTATAATCAAGGGCTGTATGAGATTCAAAGGAAAAGACAGAAATAAGGCGAAGAAGGGACATCGCAAGAGAAGACGTATAAGAAGGATCTGCAGAAGAGTACTTACTGCTACAACCGCTATAGGTGTTACGACTATCTTCGTAGGCATTACAATAAGTATCGGTCTTTTCAATAATAACAAGATCATCCAGAACATACAGGGAAGTGGTTACTTCAAGTATGCATATACGGAGTATGTGGCTGAGAATTCTGAATTCGTATCCTATGATGAATTCCTTCTCGATGAAAAGAAGGCTCTGGATATGATGGAAGCAGGCGAGATGACAAAGGGCAGAAGTCTTGCTCCATACATAAGCAGGATGCAGATAGATCTGAAGGATAGTCTGGTAGCTTCAGGAATATTGCTTATTCTTGCAACTGCAGTAGCTGTAGTTGCTTGTATCTTTATGGATAGGCGAAGAGACAGAGGCATCAGATCAGTTGCTATAGCAGTTCTTATTGGAACGGTAATAACGCTTGTCATAGGAATAATAATGAAAGCGCTTCATATAGAAAATCAGTTCTTTATCGAACCTGAATATCTGTATGAATTTCTGAGAAGCCACCTGGAGTGGTGCATAAAGATACTCCTGATCGCAGGACTTTTCGGAGCAGTTATCTCGATGTCCTTAATCGGAGTTTATAGAAGTAAAAGAAAAGATCATTAAATGAGGTGTAAAGTTGACCTTATTCGATATACACTGCCACATCCTCCCCGGAGTAGATGATGGCTCAAGAGATATGGAGTCCTCACTCGATATGCTGCGTATTGCCTACGAGGAAGGAACCAGACAGATAATCCTCACCCCACACTATATGCTGGGGAGAAACAGATATACCTATGCTGAGCTGGATGAGAGATATGAAGCTCTTAAGAAAGCAGCAGAGGAGTCGGGTGAATTCCCGGAGCTCGTGCTTTATCTCGGAAATGAGATACTCTACGAGGAGGGAATAGCTACCAAGCTACGCGCGGGTGACATACATACAATGAACGGAACCAGATACATACTGGTTGAGTATAACATCCGCACTCCATTTTCGGAGATAAAACACTCCATAGAGGAAATGGTGCAGGCTAGATATATCCCGATAATCGCTCATGTAGAGAGATTCCAGGCACTGGAAGGACATCTTGAACGAATCGAGGAGCTGATAGGTATGGGTGCATACCTGCAGATGAATATATCCAGCGTAGAAGGCGGATTCTTAAATGAAAATAAGGGCTGGTGCAGAAAGCTCATCAAGAAGGGCTATATAAGCTTTCTTGGCACAGATGCCCATAATAGTGATTCCAGAGCTCCGTATACTCAGGAATACATCCGTTGGATAGTAAAAAAATGCGGAGAAGAGGAAGCGTCATATATGTTGAATGACGCGGCCGATATGATGGTGAAAGGGAAATACTTAGACTGATGAACGAATATAATGAAAAAGATGTGGAGATAGATCTCGTCGAGATCTTCAGAGTGCTTAGATCAAGAGTTTGGGCGATAGTCCTTGTCACAGCTCTTGCTATGGGAATAGCAGCAGGCTATACCATGCTCTTTGTAACTCCGATGTATACATCAACATCAACGATATATGTAAAGGGTACAGCGACGATCACTTCTGTACAGGACCTTACGATGGGAAGTCAGATGACACAGGACTACAAGGTTGTCATCACAAGCCGTCCGGTTCTTGATCAGGTAATAAGCGATCTGAATCTCAATATGAGCTTCACACAGCTCAGAGACAGCATCGCTATAAACAACCCGACCGATACAAGATTTTTGGAGATAACAGTAACGAACAGTGATGCATTTCTTGCAAAGAAGATAGTAGATAATCTCACTGATGTCAGCGTCGACAAGATGGAGTCTGTAATGGATACGGACAAGCCTAGTATCATGGACTATGGTCATGTATCACAGTCACCTGCATCGCCAAGTCTTACAAAGAACACTATAATCGGTGGTCTGCTTGGATTTGTGGTTATCTGCGGTATCATAATAGTTCTCTATCTGATGAATGATGGAATCCATACAAGTGATGATGTCGAGAGATATCTCGGTCTCAATACTCTGGGACTTATCCCGCTTGAGGAGGGAGTTTCAAAGAAGAGAACACATGGAAGAGATGCAGTACATAAGAAGAAGATAACAAGGAAAAAGGCGAGCTGATATGGGACAGAGGATAAACTTTGAAAACCTGAAGGAGCTATCCTTCCAGGTGAACGAATCATATAAAAGAATAAGAACCAATATCAGCTTCTCCGGAGATGATATAAAAACTATAGCTATTACCAGTTCGGTTCCGAACGAGGGAAAGACAGAGGTCAGCTTCAACATCTGCAGATCCTTTGCAGAGGATGGTAAGAAGACACTCTTTATAGATGCTGATATAAGAAAGACAGTTGTTCTGTCACGTTACGGTGTAGATAAGGAAACAAAGGGACTGACACACTTCCTGTCAGGTCAGGTAGCATCAATAGATGAGATCATCTGTAGTACCAACATAGATGGGCTTGATGTTATCTTTACAGGAACGAAGTCACCGAATCCGGCAGAGCTTCTCGGAAATGATAAATTCAGAGCTCTTATGGAGTATAGCAGAGCCAATTACGATTACGTAGTTGTTGACTGCCCACCTCTTGGATCTGTCATAGATGCAGTTCTGGTTGCAAAGGTGTGTGATGGAACGATTATGGTGATAGAGACTGACAATGTCAGTTATAAGGCTGTGCAAAGTGTAAAGAAGCAGCTGGATAAGAGTGACTGCAAGGTGCTCGGTGCTATCCTGAACAAGGTTCAGAGCAGCGGTAAAGGGTACTATGGTTACTACAAGGGTTATGGCTATGGCTACGGTTATGGTGACAAGTATGGCTATGGCTATGGAGAGTATGGAAATAACGAGTAATTGGTGTTAAATGGTGTAAAGTATAAAATCAGGAGAGAGAAATGTTTGAAAAGGTTTTCTCTACAAAAAGAAGCAGGATGCTACTTATGGCACTCTGTGATATATTTGCGTGTCTGATATCGTGTTTTGTTGCACTTTGGGTAAGGTTTGATTTTTCAATCGACAATATACCTGAGAAATACGGATATAATGCAATGATATATGCACCTATTTATGTGATAGGTGTTCTGGTTGTTTTTGCTTACTTAAAGCTTTATTCATATATGTGGTCAAAAGCGAGCATCAGAGAGATGATGGTCGTTATTTTTGCGTGTATAGTTGCAACGCTACTTCAAATAGCTGGGATGATCTTTTTTGAACTGCATCAGCCAAGAAGCTACTATATCATCTGTTTTCTGATGCTTTCTATTCAGGTAGGATTGGTAAGGTTTTCATGGAGACTAAGAAGATCTTTGGTTTCTGTTATCGGTGGTAAGGTAGATGAGAATACTCCTAGGATCATCATATATGGTGCTGGTGATGCCGGTACAGGAATACTCAGGGAGCTTAAAACAAGCGAACATACAGAGGGTGTATGTGTATGCTTTATAGATGATGATAAGGAAAAACAGGGACAGATAATTGGTGGTGTCAAGGTAGAAGGTCGCGGATGCGATATAAAGACTCTGGCTGAAAAGTATAATGCTGACAGAATATTTATAGCACTTCCATCCGTTACTGCAAGTGTCAGAAAGGATATAATCAAGACCTGTCACGCATCCGGAATAAAGGATATACGTATACTTCCGGGTACATACCAGTTAATGAACTCAAAGAATATATCACTTGCTGCTCTTAACAGAGTAAGTATAGATGATCTCCTTGGAAGAGAACCGATAGTTGTCGATAATTCTGAGGTGTTTAGTAATCTTCAAGGTAAGACCATCCTTGTAACAGGTGGCGGTGGTTCCATAGGTTCAGAGCTTGTTAGACAGATAGTAGAACATTCACCTAGAAAGGTTATAGTACTCGATATATACGAGAACTGTGTATATGATCTGCAGCAGGAGCTCAGACAGAAGGGGATAGTTGATAACGTAGAGTATCTCATCGGAAGTGTAAGAAATACTCACAGGATGGAAAGCATCTTTGAAGACTACAAGCCTGATATAGTATTTCATGCCGCTGCACATAAGCATGTACCGCTGATGGAGGATAGTCCTAATGAGGCTATAAAGAATAACGTCTTCGGTACTCTTAAGACAGCAAGAGCTGCAGAAAAGTATGGATGTGAAAAGTTTGTGCTTATTTCTACTGATAAAGCCGTAAATCCAACAAACATCATGGGAGCTTCTAAACGACTGTGTGAGATGATCATTCAGGCTAAGGCAGACAGACAGAAGGATATAGCAGAAGGAAGACGCCTGGCTGACTGGAAGAATCAGGGAAAGACAAGCTTTGTAGCTGTAAGATTCGGTAATGTTCTGGGGTCAAACGGATCAGTTATTCCGCTTTTTAAAAAGCAGATAGAAGCTGGTGGTCCTGTTACCGTAACACATCCTGATATCATCAGATACTTCATGACGATACCGGAAGCTGTTTCTCTAGTGCTTCAGGCAAGCGTATATGCAAGTGGTGGAGAGATCTTTGTACTGGATATGGGTGAACCTGTAAAGATACTTGATCTAGCAGAGAACATGATAAGACTTATGGGATATGAACCATATAAGGATATAGATATAAAGTTCACAGGACTCAGACCGGGAGAAAAGCTATATGAAGAACTTCTGATGGGAGAAGAGGGCTTAAAAGAAACTCCTAACAAAATGATCCATATAGGTAAGCCTATAGATATGGATTATGAGAAGTTCAGAGAAGACTTGAAGAGACTGATGGAAATATCAAATAATGATTCAGAGACTATAAAGAAAACTGTGGCGGATCTTGTTCCGACATATAATCCGAAGAATGTGGCTAGATAGATAATAAGTGAATGATAGCACAGTTTCTGTACTGTGCTATTTTATGATTTTTTAGAAGGGAATATATTCATGGAATATAGGAATATAAAGTTTAGTCCTCCTGACATAACGGAACAAGAAATAGAGGAAGTGGCAGATGCATTAAGAAGTGGCTGGATAACTACAGGGCCAAGAACGAAGCTTCTTGAAAGAAGACTTGCGGCGTATATAGAAACAGGAAGAAATGATATAGATGTAGATGCAGAAATGGAGAGATGGAGCAACAGAGTTGTGTGCTTAAGTTCTGCAACAGCTGCAGAAGAACTTAATCTTCGTATAATTGGCATAGGTGAAGGGGATGAGGTTATAGTTCCTGCCTATACATACACAGCAACTGCCGCGGCTGTAATCCATTGTGGTGCTAAGATTGTTTTTGTCGACATACAAAAAGACGGAGATTCAGTTACTCACTCTCCTGAAATGGACTATGAAAAGATTGAAGAAGCTATCAATGAAAACACTAAAGCTATAGTTGCAGTTGATATAGCAGGGATAGTGTGTGATTACAAAAAAATCTATGAGATAGTTGAAAAGAAAAAAGAGTTATTTAAACCTGTTATCAGTGATGGTACACCGCTTTCAGATTTATCTGCTCGAATTCAGAAATCAATTGGAAGGGTTGCTGTTTTATCAGACTGTGCTCATGGTCTGGGTGCAAGTAGAATAATTGATGGAAAGAAGCTTTATACAGGTGCTATAGCTGATTTTACGAGTTTTAGTTTTCATGCAGTTAAGAACTTTACAACAGCTGAAGGTGGAGCGGCAACTTGGAGACATATCGATGGTATTGATGATTCAGAAATATATAAGTTTTATCAATTACTTAGCCTTCATGGACAAAGTAAAGATGCATTAGCCAAAACTCAAGTGGGAGCTTGGGAGTATGATGTAATAGGACCTTGGTATAAGTGTAATATGACTGATGTTATGGCGGCTATTGGTCTTCGACAATTAGATAGATATACTAAATTATTAGAAAAAAGAAGACATATAATTAAAAAATATGATGAAATGTGTGATGAATCTGGAATAAGTCATTTATACCATTATTCTAAAGATATATCTTCATCAGGGCATTTATATCTTACTAGAATTCCAGAGATTGATGACAAAACCCGTAGAGAAATAATAACTAAATTAGCTGAAAGTGGTGTTAATACTAATGTTCATTATAAACCCCTTCCTATGATGACTGCATATAAAAAGATAGGGTGGAAGATAGAGGAGTTTCCTAATTCTTTCGAGTATTATGAAAATATTATTACACTTCCGTTACATACAAAACTATCTACCGATGATGTAAACTATGTTTGTTATATTTTTGAGAAAGTATTATCTGAGGTGATTTAAAATGTTAAAAGATTGGAATGATTTACCAAATTTCATGAAAACAGATGAATTAAAACCATATTGGATATATTTAAGAAAAAAGCGTATACAAATTATACTTAAAAGGGTGTTTGACATATTTTTCTCTCTGTTATTACTTTTTGTTTTTTTAGTTCCAATGATAATAATAGCTATATTAATAAAAATCGATTCATCTGGAACTGTCTTTTACCGACAAGAACGAATTACTCAATATGGAAAGTGTTTTAAAATACATAAATTTCGAACAATGATACAGAATGCAGATAGACTTGGTTCAAGCGTAACTGTACAGAATGATAGTAGAATAACAAAAATTGGTAAAAAATTACGTAAGTATCGATTAGATGAATTACCTCAATTATTTGATATAATCTCTGGGAATATGTCCTTTGTGGGAACGAGACCCGAAGCGGTAAAATATGTAAAAAAATATAAGAATCAATACTATGCAACTTTGTTGATGCCTGCTGGTATAACAAGTGAAGCTAGTATTCGATTTAAAGATGAAGAAAAATTGATAGATGGAAATGTTGATATAGATTGTACATATGTAAATAAGATACTTCCATTAAAAATGTATTGGAATTTAAAATCTATAAAGAATTTTAATGTTTGTAATGATATCATTACAATGTTTAGAACAGTTTTTGCAGTATTAGGAAAGGAATACAAATATAAATAAAATGATTTGTATAAGTAAAATAGATTCCATAAAAAAAGAGGAGATTAAAAGTATTGCGATACTTCATAAAGTAGCTTTTCCCAAATTTTTTTTAACACAGTTGGGAATACCATTTCTTTATAGTCTGTATTCTGGATATGTTAAAGATAAAAAATCAGGAATCCTTGTTGCCAGAGATAATAATAGGATAATAGGCTTTATAGCATACTCGTTTGACTATCCCGGTTTTTATAAAGGGTTAATAAAAAATCATATTATAAGATTTATGTTCTGTTCTTTATTTGCGGTTATAAGACATCCCTCTTTTATAAAAAGGTTATTTGGTGCATTAAAGAAAAGTGAAGAAGTTACAAGAAAAGAAAAATATGTAGAATTGGCATCTATTTGTGTACACAAAAGTATGTTGAATTAGCTTCTATATGTGTTAATCCAGGAATAAAAGGACATGGTTTGGGGACAAAACTGATTGACGCACTGAAGTCGCGCGTGGATTTCTCGCATTATGAGTATATTAATCTTGAGACAGATGCGGTAAATAATGATAAAGTAAATGATTTTTACAAAAAAAATAAATTCGTTTTATATAGATGGTATGTAACGAACGAAGGTCGAAAGATGAATGAATATAGGTATTCTCCGAGGATATAAAAATGAAAGTTTTGTTTTTAGATGCATATTACGAACCTGAAAAGATTGCGTTTTCACATCTTGAGAAGGATTTGATTGAAAAATTAGTCGAGTTAGGGAGTGAAATTGAGATAGTTTGCCCTATTCCTACACGAGGATTAAGTCGTGAATTAAAAAAAAAGTATAAAAAAATACATTATGAGTCTTGTTACGATGGAAAGGTAAATATTACACGATTTTGGGCTCCACAAGAAAAAAGAAATCCCATTATTCGAGCTATTCGTTATTTTTGGTGCAATATTAGATCTTATCAAGTTGGAAAAAATATTAAAAATATCGATGTGGTTTTTTCTAATAGTACACCTCCGACTCAGGGCTATATTGCTGGATTAGTAGCAAAAAAACTGAGAGTTCCATTTGTTTTTTCATTACAAGATATTTTTCCGGATTCATTAATTACGACTGGTTTGATTAAAAGAAAGTCTTTATTGTGGAAAATAGGACGAAAGATAGAGGATAAAACATATAAAAAGTGTCAAAAAATCATTGTGATATCCGAGTCAATGAAAAATAATCTGTTAAGAAAAAAAGTAAATGATAATAAAATAATAGTAGTTTCAAATTGGATAGATTTAGAAAAAATATATCCGATTAATAAAAAAGATAATGGCTTATATGACGAATATGGTATTCCCAAAGATAAGTTTTTGATTGTTTATGCAGGAAATTTTGGAGCTGCACAAGGAGCAGATATAATTATCGATGTTGCTGAAGAATTGGTTGAAGATACAGATATACAATTTGTTATTTTTGGTGGAGGACCAGATTATAAAAAGATTGAAGATAAATCAAAAAAGCTAAAGAATGTAATTATTAATCCTTTACTTCCACAGTCAAGAGTGTCAGAGGTGTATAGTTTAGGTGATATTGTAAGACCTGGAGCATAATGGCTTGCAATACTCCTATAATTGCTTCTTTTGACAAAAATAGTGAGATGGATCATGTTTTATCAAAGTCTAAAAGTGGGGTTTGTGTTGAACCAGAAAACTTAGATTTGCTAAAAAAAATGATTTTAGATTTAAAAAATAAAAAAGAAAAGTATTGTCAATTAAATGGTGGTAGGGAATATGTTACAGCTAATGCTTCAAAAGATAATTGTGTAAGTGAATATATATCAATTTTAACGGGAGACCAGTCATGAAAATAATGATGGCAGCGCCATATAATGTAAATGGTAGATATAGTGGTGGAATTGCATCTATTGCGAATACTGTACTTAAGAATAAAGATGTTTTAGATGATGAAATCATCAAATTTGAAACATGTAGAATAAATAGAAAAAATACAAAAGATGCATCAATCTCTATAGTTAATATTAAAAACTCATTATGTATGTATAAAGATATAATTAAGGAAATCAAAAAGCACAATCCTGATGTTTTATATTTTCATACATCAGTTAAACTAGCTTTGTTGAAAGATTTATTAGTAATAAGACATGCAAAAAGAAAAACTAATATTTCTACTGTTGCACATATTCATTTTGCTGATTATAAAAAAATAATGACAAGTAACAAATTCTTAAATCGCATGATTCTATCGTTGCTTCGAAAGTATGTTGATCATGTTGTATTTTTATCAAAAAAAACTAAGAAAGAATTTATAAAACATGGTCTAAATCAAAAAAGGTGTTCAGTAATATATAACTTTAGTTCGATTGAATGTTCAAGGGATGATATTATAAGAAAACATAATAGTTTAAGAGAATTAGTGTTTATCGGTTCTATTGATAAGAGGAAAGGGGTATTTGATTTATTTGATGCGTTAGATAGTATAGATGATAAAAATATTATTTTGAATATTTGTGGTTCGTGTTTAACAGAAGAAGATGAGGAATGTTTTGAGAAATATTTAAGTAATCATAATTCAAATGTAATATATCATGGATATGTTGATGAAATAAAGCGTAAAGATGTACTTTTGAAATCAGATGTGTTGGTTCTTCCATCTTATGGTGAGGGGTTTCCTATGGTGATTATGGAAGCGTACAGTACAGGTTGTATGGTTATTTCTACAAATGTTGGAGCTATTCCCGAAATATTGAATGAATCAAATGGATTTATTATTTCTCCCGGAAATGTTAAGGCGTTGGGAGAATGTATCGAATCGTCAATTAATATGAGTGATGATGAAATAAAAAAAATTCAAATCAATAATTATGATGTTTCCCAGAAGTATTCATTGAATAAGTTTTTAGAAATGATGGTTTTGGTTTGTAGAGGTATTAATAAATGAAAAAAAAATTGTTGTATGTTTTGTTGGTTTGCTACAATTTTATACGTTTTATTCTTGTTCGCATAATTTCTTTGAATCATATATGTGTTTCGAATATACAACTTATTTCGCCAAAAACAAAAGTATATCAAGAAAAAGGCAAAATTATAATTGAAGGATTAAATCAAATAGAGGCTAATGGTGTTATTAAATCAATAGGTGGAAATATTATTATTAAAGGAGCATATATTAATAGAAATTGTAATATAGTCTCATTGGGGAAAATATCAATTTCTGAGGGGGTGACGATAGGACCTAATGTTTGTATTTATGATCATGATCATAACATGAAATATCAAAATGATAAAACAATATCTCCGTTTATTATTGATGATATAATAATTGAAAAAAATGTATGGATTGGATCAAATGTAGTTGTTTGTAAGGGAGTTAGAATAGAAGAGGGATCAATTGTAGCTGCCGGAGCTGTAGTTACGCATGACGTTAAAAAGAACTCTGTGGTTGGTGGAGTTCCAGCAAAAGAGATTATAAAATTATAGAAAGAATAGATTGATGAAGATAAAAGTGAGATATGGAAATTATATATTTATTAATGTGTTTTTAGTTTTTGTTATTACTTTTGGTTTTATTCTATTTGGAAGTAATGAGTTTTATGTAGAATATATTCAAGCTATTTTAACATTAATATCAGTTGTTTTTTTAATTCTTCATATTGGAAAGATATATGGAAATATAATTAATTTTCACTCTTTAATACTAATGAGTTTCTATGTTTTTTTTCTCGGAAGACAATTTACCGGTATCTTTGGATACGATAGTTATCAAGGAATTAATTATGGTGGTACATATACAGTAGAGGATTATGGGCGTGCATTCTATTTTTCATATATATGTATTGTTTTTTTTGCTGCTTTTTCTACTATAAACTATAGTCCTGAAAGACAAATAGTTAATAACGATGATGCTGAGAGAATTATGTATAAATATTTAAAATACATTTTTTGGATTTGCTTATTACCTATGGTGTATTATTACTATATTCTTATCTCTTCTGCGATGATTTCTAGTTATGGAACAAAAAACTATCAAGCTTTAATAGCTAACTCAGGATACTTTGTTAGTTTATTAAGACAATGGGGAATCTTATCTTTGGTTGGCCTAGTTTGTATCAGCTTTATATCAAATGTTAATGTGAATAAAACATATATTATAGCATATTTGCTTTTTACTGTTGTTTCTTTGTTTAGCGGAGGAAGGACAGAGGGAATAAGTTTGCTTCTAATTTTAGTTCTTTTGTATAGTGAGAAGAATAAAGGTTTTCATGGAAAGCAGATTGGTGCTATTATATTAATCATTTCAGTTTTGTTTTTAGTTCCATATTTGTTTGTTATTAGACAAGATATTACTCAGGTAAATAATGTTAAAATTGCTAATTTTGTTAATTCTAATTCCATATTAAGTGCAATTCATGAGATGGGTGGGTCTGCTTCGCCGTTATTATTAGTTCAAAAAATATCTGAAAGAGAATATGGTAAATCTTATATATTAGCTATATTAAACACAATAGTTAATTTTTTACCAAAGAGTATTAGACCTGATTTTTCAAGTATAGGAGCACTTTCTTTAGCACATTTCTTTACTGTGAAATTGGGATTAAACTATGGATTAGGATTTAATTTAGTAGCAGAAGCTTTTTATAACTTTGGAGTTTTTGGATTTGGGGTTTTTATTATTTTTGGTGTTTTATTTAGGAAAGTTGTTAGTTCTGGTTCAACTTCATTAGATTTTATAATTAAAGTTATGTTTGTATTTTTTATGTTTACAATGGCTAGAAGGGAAAGTAAAGACCTATTTAGTGCAGTATTATACTATTGGTTTCCGTTTGTGATTCTTTCTTATTTCATTCAAAAGAAATTTTTAGTCAAAAGTGATAATAATGAAAAATAAGGTTATAAATCAACATGTTAAAAACAAAGAGAAATGGTGCAGTTATTGTTACAGCATATAAAGATTTGGAACAGTTATTTTTTATAATTGATTATTTTAAAGCTGATTATAATGTTATAATTCATGTTTGTAAAAATAGTAAATTGGTTCATGATATAGATAAAATAAATTGTATCGATAATATATTTGCTTTTTCGGAGTTTAATACTACATGGGGAAGTTATTATCATCTTCAGGCGGTATATAAATGTATGGAGTTAATATATGATTATATGGCTTGTGACTCATATGTTCACATTATTTCAGGACAAGATATGCCGATTCAATCATTAAAATTTTTTAATGATTTTTTTACAAATAATAAGAAGATTTACATGACATTCACTGAGGTTGACCCTAGTGATTCCAATATTACTTTTAGATATAATTTAGTTAATTATTTATGGAGAATAAATTTAAATAATAAATTATTTCGAGTGGTGTATCTTAAGTTTCTTCTCCTAATTTATAGATTGCCTTTTAAGAAAAAAAATAAAATAGCAAGTTATACAAGAATTTGTAAGGGGATGATTTGGGCATCAATACCATTTGATGCTCTGAATTATATCATAAATGAAGAAAAAAATTATTGCTTTTATAAAGAACTAAAGAGGGTATTTATTCCTGAAGAATTTTTTTTTCAGACGATTTTAGGTAATTCTTCGTTTAATAATAGGATAGAAAATAGTGATCTTAGATTTACTATTTGGGAAACACGCGATGGAAATAGACCTGCAATTTTAGATGAAAGAGATTTTGAGGAGATTATTAATAGTGGGGCTTTGTTTTGCAGGAAAGTCGATTCTGTAAAATCAAGATCATTAAAAAAGATGATTATAAATCATAGTAGGAAGGGAAAAGATGAATCCTAAAATTAGTATTATCATGTCGGCATTTAATTCTGAAAAGTATATTCGAGATTGTATAAATAGTGTTTTGAACCAGAGTTTTACTGATTTCGAATTTATTATTATAGATGATAAATCGACAGATTCTACAAAAAGTATAATTGAATCTTTCAAAGACGATAGGATAGTTTTTTTTAGTAACAATAATAATTATGGTTTGACGCATAATTTAAATGTGGGAATTAAAATTGCGAAAGGGAAGTATATTGCCCGTATCGATAGTGATGATATTTGTTTGTCAGATAGATTAAAGAAACAATATGATTATTTAGAACAGAATACAGACATAGATATTCTTGGAAGTAACGCATATTTGATAAACGAAGAAAACCGCATAATTGGAATTACTGATGAAGTTAAAGAGGATCGAGTTATCAAGGAAAAATGTATATTTATGAATCCCTTATTACA
>CACYJP010000098.1 GCA_902774725.1 uncultured Lachnospiraceae bacterium | reverse complement strand
TCTGTTGTAGTAGCAGTTCTCTTAACATATATCTTCTGCTGAAGAGTGATGTCCTTATTATCAAAAGCGAGAAGCGCTCTGTTCAGATTGATGAAACGTCTTCCGATAAGATCTTCAGGAGTAGATACGATCTGCTTATAAAATGTTACTGATGGCTCGTTATTCTTCTTGTCTTCCTTTGTATGCTTCTTAACAACAGTAACTCTTACCTTGTCATAAGCTGATATCTTGCCAGCCTCAGCATCCTTTTTGATAGCTTCAAGGTTAGCTGCCTCATCCTCTACTAAGTATTCCTTCTTTATCTCATCCTCTGTATAAGGAACTTCCTTGAACTTATCCATTGTCAGATAGTAGATACCGAGTACCATATCCTGTGAAGGAACTGACACAACTCCACCGTCTGATGGCTTAAGCAGGTTGTTAGGTGAAAGCAGAAGGAATCTACACTCTGCCTGAGCCTCAACTGAAAGAGGAAGATGCACTGCCATCTGGTCTCCATCGAAGTCGGCGTTAAATGCCATACATACAAGTGGATGAAGCTTGATAGCCTTACCCTCTACAAGGATTGGCTCAAATGCCTGAATACCAAGTCTGTGAAGTGTAGGGGCACGGTTAAGCATAACCGGATGCTCTTTGATAACATCCTCAAGGATATCCCATACACCTGTCTCAAGTCTCTCAACCTTCTTCTTAGCAGCCTTAATGTTATCAGCCTTACCTCTTGCAACAAGCTCCTTCATAACGAAAGGCTTGAAAAGCTCGATAGCCATTTCCTTAGGAAGACCGCACTGGAAGATCTTGAGCTCCGGTCCTACTACGATAACTGAACGTCCTGAGTAGTCAACACGCTTACCGAGAAGGTTCTGACGGAAACGTCCCTGCTTACCCTTGAGCATCTCTGAAAGAGACTTAAGAGCTCTTGAACCAGGTCCTGTTACAGCACGTCCGTGACGTCCATTATCGATAAGTGAATCAACTGCCTCCTGAAGCATTCTCTTCTCGTTACGAACGATGATATCAGGAGCTGATATCTCGAGAAGCTTCTTAAGACGGTTATTTCTGTTAATAATTCTTCTGTAAAGATCATTTAAGTCTGATGTAGCAAATCTACCACCATCAAGCTGAACCATAGGTCTTAAATCAGGTGGGATTACAGGTACTACATCAAGTACCATCCACTCAGGCTTGTTTCCTGAATTTCTGAAAGCCTCAACAACATCAAGCTTCTTGATGATCTTGGTCTTCTTCTGACCTGTTGCTGTTTCAAGCTCTTCTCTAAGCTCTACTGCTTCCTTCTCAAGATCAACCTGCTTCAGAAGCTCCTTAACAGCCTCAGCACCCATTCCAACCTTGAATGAATTTGCACCAAACTCTGAAATCTTTGTTCTGTATTCCTGCTCTGAAAGTATATCCTTCATATGAAGGTCTGTAGTTCCGGGATCAGTTACGATATAAGCTGAGAAATAAAGTACTCTCTCAAGTTCACGTGGTGAAAGATCGAGAAGAAGTCCCATACGGCTTGGGATACCCTTGAAGTACCATATATGTGATACCGGACATCCAAGCTCGATATGTCCCATACGCTCACGACGAACGCTTGACTTTGTTATCTCAACTCCACACCTGTCACAGATGATTCCCTTGAAACGGATCTTCTTATACTTACCACAGTGACATTCCCAGTCCTTGGTAGGTCCAAAGATCTTCTCACAGAAGAGACCATCTCTTTCAGGCTTCCATGTTCTGTAGTTAATAGTCTCCGGCTTTGTAACCTCACCGAATGACCATTCTCTTATTTTTTCAGGAGACGCAAGACCAATCTTGATAGCATCAAAGTATATAGGCTGTTCCTGCTCTGTATCATTATTTATTGCCATCTGTTTCTTCTCCTCCCTTATTCATCTATATCACTACCATCGTAGTCGTCAAATGTCTGAGTTTCATAACCTGCGAACTCGCTTTCAACGAACTCACCGGTCTCATCAACCTCGTTATAACCACTGTCCTCAAGGTCACCCTCGTAACGAAGATCGCTATCCTCAAGAAGCTCTCTTGTACGTCTGTCGTAGTCGCCTGTATCTCCAAGCTCTACTTCCTCGCCGTCCTCTCTGAGAACTCTTACATCCAGACCAAGTGACTGGAATTCCTTAAGGAGTACCTTGAATGACTCAGGGATACCAGGATCAGGGATGTTCTCGCCCTTGATGATTGCTTCGTATGTCTTAACACGTCCAACAACATCATCAGACTTAACAGTAAGGATCTCCTGAAGTGTTGATGAAGCACCATATGCCTCAAGAGCCCAAACCTCCATCTCTCCGAATCTCTGTCCACCGAACTGAGCTTTACCACCAAGTGGCTGCTGAGTAACGAGTGAGTAAGGACCGGTTGAACGAGCGTGGATCTTATCATCAACAAGGTGATGCAGCTTGAGATAATGCATGAATCCGATAGATACCGGTGCAGGAATAGCCTCTCCGGTACGACCATCTCTCAGCTGAACCTTTCCTGTCTCATCGATAGGAACGCCCTTCCATTCTTCTCTATGATCACGGTGATCATACAGATACTGCATAACACCCGGATCAACATAGTCTTTATATTTAGCTTCAAACTCTTCCCATGAAGTGTTGGCATAATCATTTGCCATAAGAAGCTGCTTTGTGATGTCTTCCTCTCTTGCTCCGTCAAAAATAGGAGTTGATACCTTGAAACCAAGAACCTCAGAAGCAAGTCCGAGATGAAGCTCAAGCACCTGTCCGATGTTCATTCGGGAAGGAACACCAAGAGGGTTAAGAACGATATCAAGTGGACGACCATTTGGAAGGAATGGCATATCCTCTACAGGGAGTACACGTGAAACGACACCCTTGTTACCATGACGACCGGCCATCTTATCTCCGACTGATATCTTTCTCTTCTGTGCGATATATACACGAACAGACTTGATAACTCCAGGTGGAAGCTCATCTCCGTTCTCTCTTGTAAATATCTTGATATCCATAACAACACCGTAAGCTCCGTGAGGAACTCTGAGTGATGTATCTCTTACTTCTCTTGCCTTCTCACCGAAGATAGCTCTAAGGAGCTTCTCTTCAGCTGTAAGCTCTGTCTCTCCCTTAGGAGTAACCTTACCAACAAGGATATCTCCGGCACGAACCTCAGCACCGATACGAATGATACCATTTTCATCCAGGTTCTTAAGCGCATCCTGACTAAGTCCTGCAAGATCTCTTGTGATTTCCTCAGGTCCGAGCTTGGTATCTCTGGCATCTGATTCATGCTCTTCTATATGTACAGATGTATAAACATCTTCCTTAACAAGTCTCTCTGAAAGAAGTACAGCATCCTCGTAGTTATAACCTTCCCAGGTCATGAATCCGATAAGCGGGTTCTTTCCGAGGGCAAGCTCACCGTTTGAAGTTGAAGCACCATCAGCTATAACCTCGCCGGCCTTAACTCTGTCTCCCTTGAATACAATAGGTCTCTGATTCATACAGTTACCCTGGTTACTTCTGGAGAACTTGATTACGTTGTACTCATCTGTTGTATTGTCATCACATCTAACGATGATCTTCTCACTTGATGAAAGCTCAACTACACCATCATGCTTAGCAACGATTGTTACTCCTGAGTCAACAGCAGCCTTTGCTTCCATACCTGTTCCTACAACAGGAGCATCTGTCTTAAGAAGCGGAACTGCCTGACGCTGCATGTTGGATCCCATGAGGGCACGGTTAGCATCGTCGTTCTGAAGGAAAGGTACCATTGATGTAGCAACTGAGAATACCATACGTGGTGACACGTCCATGAAGTCAACCTTCTTCTTAGGGAAAACAGATGTCTCTTCACGACGACGTCCGGCTACATTCTTGTTAATGAAGTGTCCTTCCTCATCCAATGGCTCTGAAGCCTGTGCTACGATGTACTGATCCTCATCATCAGCTGTCATATAAACAACTTCATCAGTAACGATAGGATTCTCAGGATCACTCTTATCTACACGTCTGTAAGGTGCCTCTATAAATCCATACTGATTGATACGAGCGTATGTAGCCAGAGAGTTGATAAGACCGATGTTAGGTCCTTCAGGAGTCTCGATAGGACACATACGTCCATAATGTGTATAGTGAACGTCTCGAACCTCGAATCCGGCTCTTTCTCTTGAAAGACCACCAGGACCAAGAGCTGAAAGACGTCTCTTATGTGTAAGCTCTGAAAGTGGGTTGTTCTGATCCATGAACTGTGACAGCTGTGATGAACCAAAGAACTCCTTAACTGCTGCAGTAACAGGCTTGATGTTGATAAGAGACTGAGGTGTGATAGTCTCGATATCCTGAGTCTGCATACGCTCTCTTACAACTCTCTCAAGTCTTGAAAGGCCGATACGATACTGGTTCTGCAGAAGCTCACCAACTGACTTAATACGTCTGTTACCTAAGTGGTCGATATCATCATTTGTACCAACCTCATACTCAAGATGCATATTGTAGTTGATAGATGCAATGATATCATCCTTTGTGATGTGCTTAGGAATAAGCTCATTGATATTAGCAATGATTGCTTCCTTTAACTCTTCAGGATCCTCATACTCACTAAGCAGCGCCTCAAGTACAGGATAATAAACACTCTCATATACTCCAAGTTCTTCCTTTGTAACGCCCGGAAGTCTATCCTTGATCCAAGGCTCGATATCTACCATCTTATTAGAAAGAACTTTTACATTTGCAGTCTCTGTCTGAACAATAACATGATCAACAGCACTGTCCTGAATAACCTTACTTGCATCCTTAGTGATAATCTCACCCTGTGCGAAAAGGATCTCACCTGTAAGCGGATCGATAACATCCTCAGCGAGGATGAAGTTTGTTATACGGCTCTGGAAGCTGAGCTTCTTATTGAACTTAAAACGTCCAACACGAGCAAGGTCATATCTTCTCTGATCAAAGAACATAGAATTGATAAGACTCTCTGCACTCTCAACCGCAAGAGGCTCACCCGGTCTCAGTTTCTTGTACAGCTCAAGTATACCCTCCTCATATGTCTTGGAAGGATCCTTTGCAAATGAAGCCTGAAGCTTTGGCTCGTCGCCGAAAAGACTTAAGATTTCTTCATCTGTTCCGATTCCAAGAGAACGTATAAGCACGGTTACAGGAACTTTTCTGTTTCTATCTACTTTTACATAAAATACGTCGTTAACATCGGTTTCATACTCAAGCCATGCACCTCTGTTAGGAATTACCTGACATGAGTAAAGTGCTTTACCGGTCTTATCTCTACCTATAGTATAGTAGATACCCGGAGATCTAACTAACTGGCTGACGATAACACGCTCAGCACCATTTATGATAAATGTACCAGTTTCGGTCATGAGTGGCATATCACCCATGAATACCTCATGCTGATTGATCTCGCCTGTCTCATTGTTGATGAGGCGGACATTTACCTTCAGTGGCGCAGCATATGTTGCGTCTCTTTCTTTACACTCTTCAATGGTGTACTTCTTATCCTCTTCAAACAGCTTGTAATCAACAAACTCAAGACTGAGCTTTCCTGTGAAGTCTGATATCGGACTGATATCTCTGAACGCCTCATCAAGTCCCTCTTCAAGGAACCACTTATAAGAGTTAACCTGAACTCCGATAAGATTTGGCATTTCGAGAACTTCATCTTTTGCGGAATAACTCATACGAGTATTCTTACCTGATTGAATAGGACGCATTCTGTAGTTTTCCATGTGACGTATTTACCTCTCGATTAGATTATCATTTTTTAGCGTAAAATGGCTGTTTCAGGTGCATAAGTGCATAAAAAACACTCTTGCGCAGTTAGTAAGCGCAATTTACCACTTTAAGCTATAATGACAATTTAACACTTTAACATTTTCAAGAGGAAAATGCAAGCGGTTTTTTTATTTTTTTAAACACCAAAAATGAAAACGATTCTATGCTGCAATCACTCCCGATTCAGTTTTGACAAAATCTCTTTTTTGAGCGTTATGGCGTCTATCTTTCCGCTTCCCAGAAGCGGGAATTTATCCATTATCACGAAATATGCCGGGACCTTATACTTTGCAAGCTTTTCTGACATCGTCTGCCTTGCGGCATCCTCATCAAAGGTCTGGCCTTCTTTCAGCACGATGGCGGCTGCGACTTCTTCGCCAAGGACTTCGTGTGGGACGCCGAGTACCTTGACGTCTGCAACTCCGGGAAGTTGCGCCACAACGTCGGCGATTTCACCAGGAGATATGTTCTCTCCGCCGCGAATGATAAGGTCCTTCGCGCGTCCGACAAGTTTGAGATATCCGTCCGGAAGGATGACGCCGAGATCTCCTGTCGCGAGCCACCCCTCGTCATCGAGTGGCTGCTTTTCAATAGGAAGGCGGTAATACGAGATGATCATTTCCTTTGAACGAATGAAAATCTCGCCGGGTTCTCCGTCTTCGACCTTCTCGCCGTTTGCCAGGCTTCTGATCTCGATCTCGATACCGTCAACTCTTCTACCGACCGTCTGAGTTACATGCTCAAATGTGTCTTCGTATCTTGTCATACTGATGACAGGGTTCTCCGACATACCGTATATGTTGCAGAAATGGTTGTTCGGTAAAAGCGAGCGGAGCATCTTCATTTGCGACTCGCTCGTCGTGGAGCCACCGAGAAATGACACACGAAGTGATGAAAGTGCTTCAGGTTCAAAATTTGACTGCTGTATCATCGCAAAGAACATCGTCGGAACGGTATTGAATACGGTGCATTTATTGTCGCGTATCAGATCGATCAGCGCGGCAGGCTTGTTGTTCGTCGGTATGTATTCTACGCACCCATAGAGGAGACCGATGCCGATACAAGAGGCAAATCCAAACACATGGAACAGTGGCAGAAACGCGCACGCTCTGTCCTCACTTGAAAAGTTACACTCCGCACAGATTGCCTTGACGGAATTCAGGATATTGAACGACGAAGAAAGGACAGCCTTGGGTTTTCCTGTCGAACCTGAAGTAAAGATAATAACGCTCGGATCATCGAAATGATATATCTCGCTGTATTTGTCCTTAATGGCGTCGTATTCGGAAAGGCGCGCCGTAAAGTCAACATCCTTCCCAATATCATACATATGTTCAATGGTTGATTTTCCCGAGAGCAGTGCTGCAGAGTAAACGCCGAAGTCTGTGATACCCGGAATGGCGCCGTAGCAAAGATGCGTGATATCGCCGATTTCAGCGAGCGTAGCTATTTCGTCGGGCTTCAAACCGTAGTTTACGAGAATTGCAATCGCGCCGAGTTTCTGAACGGCAAAGAAAGCAATGATCCAATTGATTGAATTGTGGGAGCAAATACCAACATGAGCGCCTTTGTCGACGCCGAGCTTTGCAAGATCATCAGCCGCTATCTGTGACAGGCGATCTATATCCTCCCAGGTGTAATCCCGTCCGTCAAAAACGAAAGCCTTGCCGTCGTTCACCCTCTTTTTCAGAAGCGCTTTGAAACTCATATGGCAGTCGACCACATCCTGCTTTTTCCCGCTATAGTTCAGAAGGTCTGAAAACCCGGTGACCTTAAATACAAGCTCGATGCGTTCGTTGACATTGATGATTCTCATGGTGTCATCCGTCAGCTTCTTGCGTGCGACAAGTAAAACGCGAAGTCCGGCGGACGTTATATAGTCGGTCTTGTCAAAATCGAGGGTTAGGTCGAGATTGCTGTAATCCAGTTCAAGAAGTGTGGCGCTGAGGTTTGAAGCAGTCTCCGTGTCAATAACACCTTCTGTCGCAACAGTAACCTTATTTCCATTTTTATTTACATTAATTACCAGCATGGCATATTCTCCTTTTCTTTATTCTCGTGTTTTTTTCTTCATCAGCAGTTTTTTAAAGAAACCTATTGCCATGATAACGAGTGCCGATCCTGCAATTTCAAGTGCAAGCACCATAAGCGTCCGAGGGTCATTCTCATCTGAGAAAAAGGACATTCTGAATGGTTCAATGCCCCAAATAGCGCATATGAAGAGTTGAACTACCCCGTGAAGGAATAGCAGCTCCAGGGAATGATTTCCGCACCAGGCAAGTGCCTTGCCGAAGACCCCCGTCTTGACAAAGACGCGGCAGAAATGGACGAACGGATATGTACCCACGACCGCAAAGACGGCACTGAGTAATACCGCCCACTCATTAAGCGTTTTGTCCCACATTCTTCCGCCTGCCATAAAACCGGATCCACGAAACAGAACCGCGAGTATCATAAAAATGCCGTAGGCCACAATGCAGTTGACAACTATAACCCACTTTTTCATTTTAGGCGCAAGCAGTTCTTTCTGACCGAATAGCGCCCCCATCAGCATAATTGCGGCAACCGCCGGCGCCTCACAAATGTGAAGCGGAAGACTGATGTCAAAATGCCCGAAAACCATAGTGATCATCAGTAGTCCCGCAACGATTGATATGAACCCTCCCGGCTTTGACAGTGCATAATCAACGACGGCGTAAAATATAAGACTCGCCATAAACAGCGTGATGATAAACCATCCAACCATTATGCAGGTATAGGGGCCGGTCGTATTCGCCATACCGAGGGAATCAGCAACAGACCTCGTAAGTATCATGGTTAGGTACGATTCGACCACCATTTTGAGCGTATAGCCTTCCGCCAGCATATAGTAAATTCCGGAGATGATCGTTATGGAAATCGTATACGCAAAAAACGGGATGACGATTTGTTTTATCCTTTTGCTGATAATTTCTTTGTAAGTATAGCGATACGGGCGGTGATT
>CACYJP010000097.1 GCA_902774725.1 uncultured Lachnospiraceae bacterium | reverse complement strand
TCATGGAGGTGAGAATTATGAACCAATATGTAACAGGAGCAGTTATAAAAGAACTGCGTGAAAAGAACAAGTTAACACAGCAGGCTCTGGCAGAGAAGCTTGGAGTGAGCGATAAGACAGTGTCTAAGTGGGAGACCGCAAAGGGATATCCTGATATAACACTTCTTGAACCAATTGCAGAAACATTCGGAATATCAGTTACGGAGCTGATATCAGGAAATGCTGTAACTAATGCAAATGTATCTGCAAATATGCTTCGTTCTAAGTTTTATGTATGTCCTGTGTGTGGAAATGTAATTCATAGCATGGGGGATCATGGTGTACAGCTTACTCCGCTTGAAGCAGAACCTACAGATGAAGAACATATGATCTTTATAGAGCGAGTAGAGGATGAGTACTTTGTAAGACTTGATCATAGTATGACAAAGGAGCATTACATATCCTTTATAGCAGCAGTGACATCAAATGATATCCAACTGGTTAAGCTATATCCGGAAGGAGATGCAGAGGCACGATTTAAAATCAGAGGAGTAAAGAAGATTTTCTTCTATTGCAACCATGATGGTTTATACTACATCGATGTAGTAAAAGGCATAGATGACAAAGAAAGCGGCTACGATAATTACAAAGAGAGAAAAGAATTAGAAGAAGCTGCGAAGCGACTGTTTGGTTAAGTAAGATATATTCAGAGTAGAAAACGTGAATGTTTGTATTCAAGAGTTGAGGAGAGGATTATCCGTTTTAATTGATTCTGCCTTGACCTTTCCCTTACGGCAAAGTTTATACTAAGCAAAACTAAGTCGTTTTGGAGGTTGATATGAAGCAGGAACAGATAAAGAGAATGGAAGATGCCATTGCAGCTGACTATAAAAATATGGTTGGAATGGTGATTGTTAAAGATGGAGAAACTGTTTACGAGAATTACTATAACGGCTGCACGGCTGAGTCTCGTATACATGTTTTTTCGGTAACAAAGAGTGTTGTTTCTATACTGATTGGAATAGCCATTGATAAAGGCTTGATTAAGAGTATAGATGATAGAGTTCTGGATTATTATCCGAATTATACTCTTAAAAGGGGAGAGAAAACCCTTCCGGATATTAGGATCAAGGATATACTCACAATGACTGTACCTTACAAGTATAAGTTTAATCCTTATACCAAGTATTTCACAAGTATGGACTGGGTAAAGTTTTCTCTTGATAAAATGGGAGGGAAAGGAAAGATAGGAGAGTTCAGATACGCTCCTATCATAGGACCGGATGTTCTATCTGGAATTCTCGTGAAGGCAACCGGACAGTCAGTGCTGGATTTTGCAAAGGAAAATTTGTTTGAACCTTTAGATATAAATATAGAGAAGAACATCACATTTCATAGCAAAGAGGAGCAGATGGAGTTTTATAAGTCCACTGATATGAACGGCTGGGTTGCGGACCCACAGGGTGTGAATACTGCAGGCTGGGGACTTACTATATCGCCGGTTGATATGGCGAAGATTGGACAGCTTTTCCTAAATATGGGTAAGTATAGTGGTAAGCAGATTGTTTCTGAAAAATGGGTTGAAGAAAGTACTACTGAACATAGCAGGTGGAAAAAGATGAATCTTCCATATGGATATCTGTGGTGGATCGGAGAAACAGGCGGCTATGCTGCTATGGGTGATGGTGGTAATATCATCTATGTCAATCCTGATAAGAATCTGGTGGTTGCAATTACATCACTTTTCTATCCGAGAGCAAAGGACAGGATAGAGTTTATCGAGAAGTATATATTGACAAGTGTGTAAGATTAAGTGTTGATAATGTTCAAGGTTAATTCAGAAAATGTGAATAGTAGCGAAGGAGATAGTATGTTATCGATTGGAGAGTTTTCGAATATATGCAAGGTTTCAACTAAAACACTCAGGTATTATGCAGAAATAGGTTTACTTGAACCCAGTGAAGTGAATCCGGAAAATGGATATCGTTATTATTCCATAGATCAGCTTGAAAAGATGCTGTTCATAAGCAGGCTGAAGTCATATTCATTCTCATTGGATGAAATTAAGGAAATACTGGAAGCTGATTCTGAGAAGAGTGATAAACTCTATACTGCATTTCTTAGAAAAAAACAGGAAATTGAGAAACAGGTAAATGATTACAGTCAGATCCTGAATCAGCTGGATACTGATTTAAATGCAATAGAACAGGGTGAATCCATAATGTCTTATATGGATGATATAGATGTGCGCCTTGTGGATGTTCCGAAGATGTGCATCCTTTATGTGAGAAAATCTGTTCAGCAGGAAGACTTTCCTATGGAGTACGCTAAGAGCTATGAGAAACTATTTAAAACTATTGCAACGTCACACCTTACTATGTGCGGTGCTCCGATGGTTATGTTTCATAGTGCTGAGTTTACACCAGCCGGTCTGGATACTGAGTTTGCAATACCGGTAAAAGAATATGTGACCGGCACAAGAGATTTCACTCCGGGACTTTGTCTTAAAACAGTTGTGAAAGGACCTTATACTGACCTTACTTCGGTCTATGCTAAGCAGACAGAGTGGGCAGAAAAAGAGGGTTACAAATGTAATGGACCTTTGTTTGAAGTTTATGTCACAGATCCATCTCAGGTTACGAGTGAAATGGAGAACATCACCGAGGTTTATTATCCGGTCAAAAAGGCATAGCATTATTATTTTTTCCTTTTTAAGATTAACCAAGTAATGTATAATTATTTATGTATTGCGGAGTTTATTTTAATAAAAAGGAGGTAGTAAAAAATGGGTGTTAACAGGTTCGTTTTAAATGGGGTTTCTTATCATGGTCATGGTGCTATAAATGAGATTCCTGGGATTGTTAAGTCAAAGGGGTTTAAGAAGGCTTTTGTAGCATCTGACCCTGATCTTATCAAGTTTGGAGTAACTGCAAAGGTTACTGATCTGCTCGAGCAAAATGGAATTGAGTACGAGATATATTCGGATATTAAGCCAAATCCAACTATCGAAAATGTGCAGAAGGGTGTTGAAGCATATAATGCATCCGGCGCTGATTTTATGATTACAATTGGCGGCGGATCATCTATGGATACAGGAAAAGGTATAGGTATTATTGTAAATAATCCTGAGTATGCAGATGTTCGTTCTCTTGAGGGCGTTGCTCCTACAAAGAACCGCACTGTATTCACTATTGCTGTTCCTACAACAGGTGGAACCGGAGCGGAGTCAACAATCAATTATGTTATTACCGATGTTGAGAAGAAGCGTAAGTTTGTATGCGTAGATCCTAACGACATACCTGATGTAGCAGTTGTAGATCCTGATATGATGTCGACTATGCCTAAGGGACTTTCGGCAGCGACAGGAATGGACGCTCTTACACACGCTATTGAAGGTTATACTACAGCAGCTGCCTGGGAGCTTTCTGACTGTCTTAACCTTGAGGCTATAAAGCTGATTGCTGCAAATCTTAGAAAAGCAGTTGATAACGATCCAGAAGGTCGTGAGGGAATGGCACTTGCACAGTATGTTACAGCTATGGCTTATTCAAATGTAGGACTCGGCATAGCTCATTCTATGGCTCATACACTTGGTGCAGTATATGATACACCTCATGGTGTTGCTTGTGCTATGATGCTTCCAATCGTTATGGAATTCAATGCTGAAGCAACCGGCGAGAAGTTTAAATATATTGCAGAAGCATTTGGTATAGATACAAAAGATATGGATCAGGCAACATATCGTAAGGCAGCTATAGATGCTGTCAGACAGTTGTCAGTTGATGTAGGAATACCTACAAAGCTTGATAAGCTTAAAGAAGAGGATCTTGATTTCTTATGTGAGTCTGCAGCTGCAGATGCATGTGCACCTGGAAATCCAAGACCGGCAAGTCTTGAAGAATTCAGAGAAATGTTTAAGAAACTAATGTAGAGCTTACATCAAGGAATATAAAGGCTTATGGGCAATTATAAGAGAGTTGAAGTAAACAAATCCGGTAAAGGATTCTGTGAGCAAAAATTCAGATCCATGTTTTTGTCCGGTACATTTACAAAGGCAGTCATGTATATCATGCTTCTTTGTGACAGCATCATCGCGGGATATTTCATTGGTGAATCAGGCGTCGCGGCTATCAATGCTATCACACCTGTAACAGGTTTCGTAACGTTCTTTGGCGATCTTGTTTCCACGGGTGTCGGTATTGTTTTCACCAGAGAAGTCGGAGCGATGAGGAAAAAACGCGCAAATGAGATATATGGTCAGGGACTGATAGTAAGTATTGCTATCGGTCTCATTTCCGCGCTGACCATTTTCTTTATTCAGGATACATATTTCAGCATTAATGGCATCACGGGGGACATTCTCGGACATGCGCTTAAGTATTACCGTTTTGTCCCAATCAATGCATTTCTGACCATCGTAATATTCTATCTGGAACAGATGGTATATAGTGATGGTGACGAATTATGCAATAATATCTGTTATGCGTTCCAGATAGGCGGAAATATAATTTTATCTATCATATTAACAAAGTTCTACGGCATGACCGGAATCATACTTGGTTCCGTGATCGGAAATGGACTAGGAATACTTGTGTGCTGCTGGCACTTTTTCCGAAAAGGAAATACGCTGCATTTTGTATGGCATTTGTCCTTAAAAGATTTTTTGCTGACTTCGAGATACAGTATAGTAGACTCGTCCGTATATTTATGCTGGGCTCTGATGGATTATGTGATGATAGGCTTTGTATCAAGAAATTACGGTGATACTGGTTTGATAACTCTGGCTGTAGTAGTCAGCCTGATAGAATTCAGCGTTGTCATGGACGGTGTCGGAATGGCGATGCAGCCTCTTATAGGAACATACTATGGAGAGAAGAATCATAAGCTGATAAAAAGGGTTATGAAGGAGGGCATAAAAGCTGCACTTATTGAGGGCGTAATAGCTACAATACTGATATGTATTTTTGCAAAACAGTTCTGTGGAGTATTTGGAATAACAGGTGGCGCGGCACTTGCTCCGTCGATATCCGCAATACGGATCGTTTCTTTAGGATTTGCATTTTGCAGTGCTGTATCGCTTACCACATCCTACTATATGCTTATCGATCGAATCGGAATGTCTGTATGTATATCGTGTCTTCAAAATGGACTTTTGTATATAATACTTCCTATAGCTGGTTCACTTCTTTTCGGAATAAACGGCGTATGGGCGGGCTTTGTTTTAGCACCGATTCTGACGCTTGCAGGTGCTTTGCTGTTTGTTTATCTGAAATTCGGAAGAGACGATTTTCCGTTTTTACTTAAGAGCATGGACTCTGAAATTGAGGTAATGGATGATGTTTTGAAGGAGGAAAATGTAAGTAAGCTTTCAGAACAAGTTGGCAAAAGTATGCTTTCTCATCATTATTCAAAAAAGGAAGCCAATCGTGCAGCTCTCTTTGTAGAAGAGATATGTCTGACTATCATTGAAAGGAATAAAAAGCTTAAGAAGCCCGTATTGATAGAACTGTCACTCTTTTTTGAAGCTGATTCAGTTCTAATAATACAGAGAGACTCGGGTGAGCTTTTCAACCTTACCGATCCGGATCTTCAGATCAAAGGTTTGAGTGGATTTATACTCAGCGGACTTATGGAAGCACATAAGGAAGAAAAAGCATATCTTGTAACTACGGGATATAATCGAAATATGATTCGCATTTCACATGGTGTGTAATATTAAAACCACCTAGCTGGTTCAGATAGGTGGTTTTTTCATTAGAGGGAAGTAAATGAAAATGGAAAATAAAGTGATAAATCAATTTTCAAGGACTGAGCTTCTATATGGAGAGGAAGCAATGAGAAAACTTGCAGCTTCACGTGTTGCGGTTTTCGGAATCGGTGGAGTTGGTGGATATGTGGTTGAAGCGCTTGTGAGAAGTGGTGTGGGCACGCTTGATATCATAGATGATGATAAGGTGTGTATGAGCAATCTCAATCGACAGATCATAGCTACGAGAGAAACAATAGGAAGATATAAGGTTGATGTGGCTGAAGAAAGAATACATGATATCAATCCTGACTGTGTAGTAAATGCACATAAAACCTTCTTCCTGCCTGAGACACAGGATCAGTTTGATTTTAGTGAGTATGATTATGTAGTAGACGCAATTGATACTGTTGCCGGAAAGCTTGCAATCATAGAGAAAGCAAAGAAAGCAGGAACCCCTGTTATTTCGTCAATGGGAGCAGGGAACAAGATTAATCCGGCGATGTTTGAGGTCTCTGACATATATAAAACTACTATCTGCCCACTTGCAAAGGTTATCAGGCATGAGTGTCGAAAAAGAGGAATTGATTCACTTAAAGTTGTATACTCAAAAGAGATGCCAATAAAACCTATAGAGGATACCGGCTGTTCTCAGGAGGTCGCTGAAAATCGTATAAAGCGTAGAGCAACTCCCGGATCTACGGCATTTGTTCCCTCTGTTGTTGGACTGATCATAGCAGGTGAAGTAATAAACGACATAACAGGACGCAATTCTTTATAATAAAGAGGATAATTAACTATGATGAATCGACTTGAAGAAGCAATTATATATGCGACTGAGAAGCATGCGGGCAAGGTTCGGAAGTTTGGAAATATGCCTTTTATTCTTCATCCCTTTGAAGTAACTCAGATACTTGCAACCATGACGGATGATGTGGAAATACTTGCTGCGGGAATGCTGCACGACATAGTTGAGAATACTGACGGAACGATTGAGGATATCGAAGAACGTTTTGGAAAAAGAGTAGCTTATCTGGTTGCTTCCGAATCAGAAGAGAAATACCCGAATGAGCTTATGAGTGCATCGTGGAAACGCCGAAAAGAGACGTCCATAAATATCCTTATGAAAACGGAAGATGATGGAGTTCGTATGCTATGGCTTGCCGATAAGCTTGCCAATATCCGTTCGCTTTCAAGAGTGTATGCTGAACGTGGCGAGGAAATGTGGAAGATACTTAATCAGCAGGATCCTGATCTGCAACTATGGTACTACAAAAGTGTTGCTGAAGCGGTAGAGATGTCACTGAACAGAACAGGTGCTTTTAAAGAATACATACAGCATATCAATTTCATATGGCCGGGTACATTTGATTCAGATAAGGCCAGATATAAAAAATACAGAGAGGTTGATATCAGTGGATGTAAGCTCCTTGGTCGTGGCGCAAAGGGTGAAGTGTATCGTTATGATAATGAGCTGGTAATCAAGGTGTACAACAAGAATAACACCTATCATGATGTCGAACAGGAGATTGAATCCAGCCGTCGGGCCTTTATCCTAAGGGTACCTACTGCTATGTCTTTCGGTATAGTATCTGTTGGAAATCGTTACGGTGCTATGTATGAACTGGTGGATGCAGACACAGTTTCAAAGTGCATCGCCAGAGCACCCGGACAGGTGGATACTTATGCCAGGATAATGGCTGATCTGGCAAAAAGGATTCACAGTATAGATGCCGGTAATGATGATAGCTTTCCTTATGCAAAGACGTGGCTTATAGATTTTGTAAATGGAGTTGAAAATGAGGATGCGGCGCTTGCTGAAAGATGCAGGAAGCTGATAAGTGAGCTGCCGGATTCAAACAAATTGATACATGGCGATTTTCATACAGGAAATGTATTTATGCAAAAGGGTGAACCATTGCTTATTGATATGGATAGGATGTCCAGAGGTGATCCAATCGCGGAAATAAGCGGATTTTATTACTTCTACGTAGTACTTGGAGAAGAAGATCCATCTGTGGTGGAAAACTTTATGGGATTTTCCTATGACACGGCAAAGAGACTTTTTGATTCTTTCATCAGACATTATATGGAGACAGATGATGAAAGCATAATAAATGAGGTTATTGAAAAGTCAGCTTTTCTATCCTATATACGATACATCAATAGATTTTGGCTGAGTGGAAATCCTACCGCAGAAGAAAGAGAAATTATTGATAGATATATGAAAAAGCTTGAGCCTTTGGCGGATAAGCTAACGAGTCTGGCACTTTATAATTAAGCGAATAGTTGTTGGGATACGTGCATGCCGAGGCGATATCTATCATGGATGGGCAGATGGATGTAAAAGAATAGCTGCATCACTGTTCCTTGAATTTTTGGAAAAAAACAATGCGCTCATTAGAAATGGAAGAAAGGTAATCAGTGATGGTGCACTTGTAGCAAAGGGAAAGCTAATATGAATGCAAGAGAATTTTTGGAAATATTACATGTGGCTGAGAAACTTAAAGATACTCCGCGACACTGTACTACGAGCAAGAGAAGGATAGAGAGTGTTGCCGAGCATAGTTGGAGAGTATCACTTATGGCATTTCTTCTAAAGGATGAATTCCCTGAGGTCGATACTGACAAAGTAGTTTGTATGTGTTTAATTCATGATCTTGGAGAATGCTTTACGGGAGATATTCCAACATTCGTTAAAACAGATAGCGACAGAAAAACTGAAGATGAGCTACTTGGCGAGTGGGTAAAGAGCCTTCCTGAAGAAGTGTCAAAGTCTATGGCGGAACTATATGATGAAATGGAGAAACAGGAAACTCTTGAGGCGAAGCTGTATAAAGCTCTGGATAAACTCGAGGCTCTTATTCAACATAATGAATCGCCTATAGACACTTGGTCAGAGAATGAATATGAATTAAATAAGACTTATGCATTTAATGTGGTTGAACATTCTGAATGGTTGCAAGAACTTCGGCAGGAAATCCTTAAAGATACACTTGAAAAAATAGAGATGGAAAAGCCGGATAGTAAGGAACTGCTCGATAATATAGAAAAGATTCATTCGACTGAAAAGAATAATTGTCTGTACTAACAGTAATCTGGCTGCTCCTAAGAATTATGTATCGGAGGTTCTTCCCGCGCGGGGAAGAGTACTATGGCTGATGGGTAAGAAAAAGGTTGAACATGTGGTGTTTGATGGAATGAGAAAGATAAAAAAGAAAGTCAATATCAACCAATATAACACGTAAACAAAAAAGAAAATTATGGGACAGACGGATAAGCAGAGTGTCCAGCAACATCCGTTTCCCCCACTTTATAATAAGGATTCCAAGGTGTTGATACTAGGGAGTTTTCCATCTGTTAAATCCAGAGAAATGAAGTTTTTCTATGGCCATCCGCAAAACAGATTCTGGAAGGT
>CACYJP010000096.1 GCA_902774725.1 uncultured Lachnospiraceae bacterium | reverse complement strand
CTGACAGAATTGATATACTTGAAAGATATGATTATGACAAAAATAAATCTGACGATGTCAGAGATGCATTTTTATCAGTTAAATATACAGATCAGAATGATATAGAAAATTCAGGAACTTATTCATGTGTCATCACCTGTATGAAGGTTTCTAATAAATGGTTTATTCTAGAGATTAAGGATATTGATATCAAACCTTATGAAAAGACCGGAGCTGTTGATATACCTAGTGGACTTTCTGATGATATAATGTCCAGAGAATTTTATTTCGCAGGAAAAACACTCAGTTTACCGTTTTTATATAATGAAATAAGTGATGAATACTCATATAATCTATCTGATTATGGCTATGATGATGATTATGAGCTTGCTGCCGGAGATTTTGTTCCCGGAACTATTGCACTTTATAACGATGATATAGATCAGGGGGTTGATATCTGGATAGGGTTTGTGAATGATTCTGATGAAAAGAAAGTTATATCAGACTGTAAGATCAATTCTATTCACATAGATACCACGTATGCTAATTCAAACAATCTGCCGGATTTTATCCTTCCCGGTGGTATAACCTGGGGCTGTACATATGAGGATATAGAAAAAGCATATGGAAAGCCATCAGGTGAGTCTTATAGAGCAGATGATCTTGGTTATACAAAATATTCATATCAGACCGATGATTTCTCTTATTATGTAGAGTTATTTGTATATGATAATAAGGGTTTATCTATCATAAATGTTAATACATATTGATGGAAGAAAATGATTTGAGTGACACAACATTAGCGACAAACGATAAATCAGAAATGACCAAAAACCTGCTTAAAATAGGTATCCCGGCAGTTTTGGAAAGTCTTATAAATGTAGTTGTAACATCTATAGACACAAAAATGATCTCGCCTCTGGGAAAGAAGGCTGTATCTGCTGTATCTATTACAGGTCAGCCAAAACTCTTGTTCTTATGTATCTTTTTTGCTTTGGGAACTGCTGTATCGATATTTGTTTCTCAAAGCCTCGGAAGAAAAGATAAGAATGAAGCGAATGCTTATTTTCATTCGGTTCTCAGAATGACAATTATTATTTCTATAATACTGGGAATACTTCTTTCGGTTTTTGCAAGTCCGGTTGTAAGAATCTTCAGTAAACAGAAGGATACACTTGACCTGTCGATTCAGTTTTTTCGTATAATTATGGGATTTATGATCTTCCAGACCGTTTCAATAGTGCTCAATGCTGCACTCAGAGGAATCGGAAAAACAAGAGTTACACTTGTTTCCAGTATATGTACCGGAGCAGTAGACCTGTTCGTTAACTATCTTCTTATTGAAGGTCACTGGGGATTCCCTCGACTCGAGGTTGCAGGTGATGCGATAGCGACAGTTGCAGGTACAGTTGTTGCTTGTATTGTTAGTATTATATTCCTTATGAAGAACAGCGATTTCTTAACACTTAAGGGATTATTTAAGAAACAGACTGATTACCCTGAGGTAAAAACGAATATAAGGAACAAGGCCGGTAATACTGTATTTGAAAATCTTTTTACAAGACTTGGCTTTATTATTTCCGGTATTATTATTTCTACACTTCCGTCTGATGAGACGGCGGTATACTTCGTTGCTATGATCCTTCTCAATTATTCATTTGCATTCGGAGATGGAATTCAGAGTGCAGTTGTAACACTGGCTGGAAAGAGTACCGGTGCTAAAGAATATGATAAGCTTAAGATGTATCTGATGAAGGCTATGAGAATTGCACTTCTTGTATCGGCTGTACTCAGTATCATATATATAGCAGGCGGAAGGCTGTTCTATGGATCGTTCTTTAAGGATGAAGAGTCTATTTCAACGGGAATCACGTACAGTTACGTAGCGGCGGCTCTTACATTTTTGCAGATAACAAGAATTGTAAATGTAGCTGCAATGAGAGGAATGGGAGAAGTAAAAGCTCCAAGAAAAATGGCTACGTTATGTGTTTTGATCGTAAACCCTGCTTGTAGTTATGTGCTTTCGATTTTATTGGGATTCGGTGTCTGGGGTATATGGCAGGCAACCACGGTAAGTCAGATATGCTGGTGCATAATGAGCTTTATCATGGTCAGGTCCTGCATGAAGAAACTGGAATTAAAGAACGCATGATCATATAGAAGGCTTTATAAAACGGTGGTGACAATCCGGTTTATAAAGCTTTCTTTATTGTTTGTTGCATCAGCTATATCGCTTACAGGTATGTCTACCAGTATATATCGCATTGTATGGCCTCTGAAGTACTCTGTGCCGTCAATTTCGACGATTTCTTCTATAAGAACACTTAGCTCAGTTCGCTTAAAGGAAGTCTCGAATTCTTTTTTCTGTTTAGAAGTAAGCTCCAGTAAGCGGTTGCTTCTTTCGTTTTTCACTCTTTCATCCACCTGATCCGGAAGCTTGTCGGCAACTGTTCCCTTACGTCTGGAGTATTTAAATACATGCATCTCATAGAGACTAAGCTCTTTAAGATGCTTATATGTATCTTCAAAATCCTCGTCTGTTTCGCCCGGGAATCCTACGATTATATCAGTAGTGATAGCAGGTTTATCAAATACTTCACGTATACGCCTGCAGGTATCCATGTATTTTTCGATAGTATAGTGTCTGTTCATTGCTTTAAGCGTTTTATTACAAGCACTCTGGAGAGATAGATGGAAATGTGGACAGAAGTTATCCAGTCCTGAAACCAAAGAAAGAAAATCATCAGTTATAGCTCTTGGTTCTATTGAGCTTAGTCTGATTCGTTCAATTCCCTGTATTTGTGAGATACGGCATATGATGTCTTTAAGCTCCAGATCAGAGTCTTTATAGCTGGATACATTTATTCCTGTAAGGATCACTTCCTTTGTTCCGTTCTGTGCCAGTGTTTCAACTTCGTTTATGATGTCAGTACATTTTTTACTTCTGATCCGACCTCTGAGGTATGGGATTATACAATAGGTACAGAAATTATTACAGCCGTCCTGAATCTTAATATAAGCTCTGGTATGGTTTTCAGGCATTAGGAGAGTCATGTTCTCAAAATCCGGATCGCTGTTTATATCATTAAAGCTGTCTTCAGCTTTACCATTTTCAAGGTATTCAGAGAGTATTCTGGCAACTGAGCTTTTACGATTGTTACTTATGATAACATCGACTATTCCTTTTTCAACCAGTTCATTGCCGCTTGCCTGGACGTAGCAGCCGGTAGCCGCGATAATCGCAGCCGGATTTGCTCTATGCATACGGCTTATCATTTGTCTTGACTTTTTATCTGCCATGTTTGTGACAGAGCAGGTGTTGATTATATATATATCGGCAGGCTCGTTATCAGCAGCTCTTAAACAGCCATATTTCATAAGCTCTTCAAGCATAACATCTGACTCGTACTGGTTAACTTTACAGCCGAGAGTAGTGATATGGATTTTTTTAGAATTCAGATTGGAAAACATCGCGTAAAACTCCCATAAATAAAGCGTAAAACTTAAAACATAAGTTGACTTTTTTTGACATAACTTTTATTATTATAGCATAAGTAAAAAATCTGTAAATAACGGAGGTTATACAAATGACACAGGTAAAAGTATCACTTAATTCTATGGAGAAGGTTAAGTCTTTTGTAAATGATATCAGTGGTTTCAAAGCTGATTTTGATCTTGTTTCAGGTAGATATGTTATAGATGCTAAGTCAATAATGGGTATCTTCAGTCTTGATCTTTCAAGTCCTATTCAGCTCAATATCTATGCAGATCATGATGAAGACGTAATCATGGAAACAATCAAACCTTATATTGTTGACTAATTTCTGATTACTTTATATTTTAAATAATAGGGAGCGTTAAAGCTCCCTATTATTGTTTATATAAATTAACAAATAAGACAGGAGCTTTATGCTTGATAAGGATATAAGAGAACCTCTTTTTGATTATCTGGACGAAAGATACGGAAAGGTTCGTACAATTGAAGAAAAGGTTATTAAAAACTCAAGAGCAGATGTCATAGCTGTTGTCGACGGCGAGCTTCTGGGATTTGAAATAAAGTCTGATAATGATACCTATACAAGACTTAAAACCCAGATAAAGGATTATGAGCTTTTTTGTGACAGGTGCTATATAGTTGTAGGAGAGAGACATACTCAGGTTGAAAAGCATGTACCGGAGCATTGGGGCATAATTGTTGTAAATCAGGAAAATGTGATTGTTGACCGTGATGCCGAGCTGTCTCCCAAAGTCAAGCTTCATAATCAGCTTGACCTTCTATGGCGCAGCGAGCTTAGCAGTATTCAGCAAAAAGAAGGCCTTCCAAAGCTTGCCTCTACCAAGAGAAAGCTGATATATGACAGACTTATAAATACTGCAGGAGAGGACCGGATAAAAAGAGACATTACAGAGCAGCTGTTTGAAAGAGACTATACAGTTTTTGATAACAGTATCATAAAAAAGAAAAGAAAAAAGAAACGAATTATATCTGGATCTGCGAGCGACAAAGCGAGAGCACACGTGACGAACTACGTCGGTCGAAGAAAAAAGAAATAATAAATTACAATTTAAATAGGAGCTTATCATATGAAAAAACGTATAATGGTTACATCCCTTAAAAACAGAAAGTATAATGGTGAGTTAAACTATTATTATATCAATGATGGATCAAGGAATATGTATTGTGACGCACTTTCTTCAACTGAAGCAGGCTGCAAATATATACTTTCCAATTATGATATAGACCTCATCCTTACATTTGGTAGTGAATCTACTTATGATCCGGGAGATGATGTAAAAAATATGCTCCTTGAAGAAGGAAAATCCTTCTATATGTCAGATAACAGCCAGATGTCATCATATAGTCTTCTTAGATACAGACTTGCAGAATATCTTGATGATATAAACTCAGAGGTTCAGGATATAAGAGACAGCTTAAACGAAAGACAGACAAACGTGGCAGAAGGCTTCATAAAGGACTTCATGAATAATAATGTACCTTCAAACGGAAAGAGCAGGAAGAATAAATATTTTAACTCTCTTGTAGAGGATGAAGAGCTTCGCGATAAGTTTGAAGAAGAGATGAACAAAACAGCGAAGAAAGCTAAGATAGACTTAGATAAGTTTAAAAATTTTGTTCTTCTTTATCTGTACAGAGAGTACATAGAATACGGAAAGATGCATCTTCTTGATAGCAATGAGGATGTCAGGATCAGATTCCTTTCATCAGGCGAAAATGATGATAATGGTATATCCTTTGCCAATCTTCTTATCGAGCAGATGACACAGCTTAATAAAATCACTGAAGATGATGAGGTTGATGAGGTTGAGCTTTTCCTTTGTATTCAGGATGATAATGCTAAGGATACATTTGTTCTTACAAGTCTTATGGAGATGATAAGATCACTGCCAAACAGCAAGCTTACTGTTTCAAAAATAATAATGGCAGAATCCTATACCAATATAGTTGCATCTCGTATTTCTGATGATACTGAAAAATTCCTTATCTCTGAACTCATATCAGGTACAAAGGCGTTTCTCAAGTATGGTAAGACTGATATGCTTATAGACTTCAGGGACAATATGAATGTTCAGAATCCTGAAATAGACAGAATACTTTATTCTATGAAGAATATTGATACCGGTATATCATTATGTGATATAACCGATATTGAAAGAGGAATCAGTAACCTCAGAATGTATTTTAAGGATAATATGAGTATTCACGGAAACAGCTTTGCTGAGAAATACTTTAATGTTGTTTTAGGAGGACTAAAGCAGGATTTCGGACCTCTTTTATCCAGTGACAGACTGGAGTTTATTGATCTTGTTAAGTGGGCATATAAAAAGGGCTTCTGGCAGCAGACTCTTACACTTATTGAATCCAGAGCTCCTCGTGATTTTATAAATAAAGGTATTTATTATTACTGTAATTCCGAGGAAAATAGAGAAGAGGTAATAAAGAAGCTTGGTCAGATCTATTATAATTTTAAGCCACATGAAAAGTATAAGCTTAATGATGTATCTCATTACTATGTTAAGTTCTATGGCAGAGGAAGAGTAATTCGCAAGGATGACGCGAAATCATATCAGCTTGATTATGCAACACTCAGAGTAAAAGAGCTTGAAAATAAATCAGAGGAAATCATTACAGCACACACACTATGTAAGGATTTAAATGTCCTGAGGGATCTGCTGTTTTCTTATTACAATATCGGTGATGTCAGAAATGCAACTAACCATGCTGAGGATGAATTCAGTGGTTTTGTTTCGATAATGGAAGCATCAGATATAAGTGAAAGAATGAATCTCATAAGTCATAGTGTTAATTACTTTATTTATTGCTATGATAAAGTTCTCGGATTACTTGAACAACCAGCTGAAAATAATGTTTATACAATCGACATATCAGATATAGTTGAATACACCAATACTCTGAGAAAAATCGAAAGAGATAAACGTAATAATGAAAAGGATTCAGATAAAGAAAGCTTTTCATCTCAAAACAAAAAAAACGGACAGAATAATCAGAAGTCTAATAACAAAAGGCCTTACAGACCTAAAAAAGATAATTACAACAAACAAAATGATAATAACAGCAAATAATAGTAAAATGTGGGTTGTTTGCACGTGTCAAGAAAAAACACTTGACACGTGTTTTCTTGTCTGATATTATAATCCGAGTGTAAAGGAGATTTATTCTCGAATTATGGATGAAAGAGTCAGACAATCGTTACTTTTTGATTTTTACGGAGAGCTGCTAAATGAGCATCAAAGAGATGTATTTAGTGCTTCCGTGTTTGATGATATGTCTTATTCTGAGCTGGCAGATGAATTCGGATGTTCCAGACAGGCGGCTTTTGATCTTATAAGAAGGATTAATCAAAAGCTTGAAGGGTATGAGAAAAGACTCGGACTTGTAAAAAGATTTTCAGAGGCAAAGAATAAGAATAAAGAAGTTGCAGAGCTGATTGCTTCTGCAAAAGAGTATATAAATAAGTCTGATATAAACAGTAAGGATAAAAAAGCAATATCAGATTATATAGGAAAAATTGCCGAATTATCAGATGAAGTATTTGATGATTTTTAAACAGGAGAAATCATATGGCATTTGACAGCTTAAGTGATAAGCTTCAAGGCGTATTTAAAAAGCTTAGAAGCAAAGGCCGACTTGACGAAGCAGATGTTAAGGAGGCTATGAAGGAAGTTAAGAGAGCGCTTCTTGAGGCCGATGTTAACTTCAAGGTTGTTAAGAATTTTGTAAATAGTGTAACGGATAAGGCTATCGGTGAAGATGTAATGAAGGGTCTTAATCCGGGACAGATGGTTATTAAGATAGTTAAGGATGAGCTTGTAAGCCTTATGGGTTCAGATATAGTTGAACTGAAGCTTCTTCCAAGTAATGAAATAACCATCATAATGATGTGCGGTCTTCAGGGTGCCGGTAAAACTACATCCGTTGCAAAGCTCGCAGGTCAGTTTAAGAACAAAGGTAAGAAGGCACTTCTTGTTGCCTGCGATATTTATAGACCGGCAGCTATTGATCAGTTAAAGATCAATGGTGAAAAAGTCGGAGTTCCTGTTTTCGAGATGGGTACAGATCATAAGCCTGTTGAGATAGTGAAGGAAGCTCTTAAGTATGCTAATCAGAACAATATCAATCTTGTATTTATTGATACAGCCGGACGTCTTCATATTGATGAAGAAATGATGGAAGAGCTAAAGGCTGTTAAACGTGAGGTTGATGTTACATATACACTTCTGACAGTCGATTCCATGACAGGTCAGGATGCCGTAAATGTTGCAACTACATTTAACGATGAAATCGGTATTGATGGAGTTGTACTTACGAAGCTCGATGGTGACACAAGAGGTGGTGCGGCACTTTCAATCAAAGCCGTAACCGGTAAACCGATTATGTACGCCGGTATGGGTGAGAAGCTTGACAGTCTTGAACCATTTTATCCTGACAGAATGGCAAGTCGAATTCTCGGAATGGGTGATGTAGAAACCCTTATTGAGAAGGCACAGGCTGCCATTGATGAAGAACAGGCTGTTGAAATGGAAAAGAAGCTAAGGAAAGCTACTTTTGATTTCAACGATTTCCTTGCTCAGATGGAGCAGATGGAAAAAATGGGAAGCATGTCCGACATAATGAAAATGATTCCCGGTCTTGGTTCAAAGCTCGGCAAGGTTGAAATCGACGATGATGCGATGAAGAAGCCGAAGGCTATTATCCAGTCAATGACTGATGAGGAAAGAGCAAATCCGGATCTTATCAATGTCAGCCGTAAGCAGAGAATTGCTAAGGGCTGTGGCATGGATATAGCTGAGATAAACAGATTTATGAAACAGTTCGAGCAGTCACGTAAGATGATGAAGCAGTTTTCAGGTATGATGGGTAAGAAAAAGCGAAGAGGCGGCTTTAATATGCCTTTTGGTTTTTAATATAATAATTATTTTATGGAGGAATTATAAAAATGGCAGTAAAAATCAGATTAAGAAGACTTGGTTACAAGAAGCACCCTGTATACAGAGTAGTTGTAGCTGACTCAAGAAATGCAAGAGACGGAAAGGTTATCGATGAAATCGGAACATATGATCCAAATCAGGAGCCTTCTCTTTTCAAGGTTGATGAGGAAGCAGCTAAGAAGTGGATCGGAAATGGTGCTCAGCCTACAGAGTCTGTAGCAAGATTACTTAAGCAGGCTGGTATACAGAAATAATACGACCGGAGGTTTCGATGAAAGAGTTAGTAGAGATAATAGCAAAATCTCTTGTCGATAATCCTGATGACGTCGTAGTAAATGAGACTTCTGACGATAGTACAATTAACATAGAGCTCACTGTTGCTCCTGATGATATGGGAAAAGTAA
>CACYJP010000095.1 GCA_902774725.1 uncultured Lachnospiraceae bacterium | reverse complement strand
TTCATCGTGCCGTCGAGGAGTTCGTGCTTGGTGAAGGCGCTGGTCGGGAGTTCGTCGCCGTCGAGGCGGTCGATGACTTCGACGTACTCGTCGTAATAGGTGTCGCCGCTATCGGCGGAGATGACCTTGTTGACGGAGAGGTTGATCCAAGCGACCCGAGAATATCTCCACTATACGGCGACTTTATGGGCTTCCCACCAATGCTTATTCAGGTGGGCTCGGACGAAATGCTTCTGAGTGATTCCGTCTCAGTCGCTGAAAAGGCCAGGGCCGCGGGAGTAAAGGTACGACTTACAGTTTACGATGGAATGTTTCATGTATTTCAGCTTGCGGGTACTCTTATGAAGGAGTCAAAAAAGGCGTGGGCTGAGGTGAAGAGATTTATTCAAGAGATATAAAGAGAAGCATAGAGAGATATAAGGAGGAAAACAATGCAGAAATTCTATCTTGAAAATATGTATCTGAAAATAACTATCAATCAGAGAGGTGCTGAGGTTTCAAACATCCTTTCAAAGGAAAACGGACAGGAGTATCTCTGGAATGCAGACGAGAAGTTCTGGAAGAGAAGCTCACCTGTGCTCTTTCCTATAGTAGGAAGCCTCAAGGACAGTAAGTTTAAGGCTGAGGGCGAGGATTGGCCTATGTCACAGCACGGCTTCGCTCGTGATATGGACTTCAAGATGACCAAGCAGCCGGATGGAAAGTTCATCATCTTCACACTTGAGAGTAATGAGGATACACTGAAGCTATATCCATATAAGTTTAAGCTTGAGATAGAGTACCGTCTGGATGGATACAGACTCGGGGTTAAATGGAGAGTAACCAACACAGATGATAAGGATATACATTTCCAGATAGGAGGACATCCTGCATTTATGTGTCCGCTGAATAGTAAGACGAAGCAGAATGAATACTTCTTTAACTTTGATACTGACAAGGATCTGACCTACAGTCTTCTTAACTCAAACGGACTCGTTGAGTCAGAGGGAAATATACTTAAGAACGATGGCGGACTGGTTGAGATAGATGAGCACATGTTCGACAAGGATGCGCTTATATTCGAGGGCTCACAGGTAAACAAGGTAACGCTTGTTAAGCCTGACAAAATGGCTTACCTGAGTGTTTCCTTCGATGCTCCGCTTTTCGGACTCTGGTCACCTGCAGGCAAGGGGGCACCATTTATCTGCATAGAGCCTTGGTACGGAAGAGCTGATAAAGAGAGCTTCAGCGGCGATATCTCAGAGAGAGAATATGACAACAAGCTTGCGGTTGGAGAGACATTTGAAGCATCTTATAGTATTGAAGTAGAAATGTAAGGTTAACATAAGCCCGAAAACGTACTAAAATAGCGATTTTTTGGTAAAAACAGCCAATAAAAACTTGACATTTATAGGCAAAAAAGTATAATTAAATGGAGCGTTTTAGTTCAATTAGTGGGGCTAGAATAGCAAATAATTTATAGTTATATTTAGGAGGATTTCTAAAATGAACAAGACAGAACTTGTAGCAGCAATTGCTGAGAAGGCAGAGCTTTCAAAGGCTGATTCAGAGAAGGCTTTAAAGGCTTTTATCGAGACTGTAGAGGGCGCTCTTAAGAAGGGTGACAAGGTTCAGCTCGTTGGCTTTGGTACATTTGAGGTTTCTAAGAGAGCAGCTAGAAAGGGTCACAACCCAAGAACAGGTGAGACACTTAAGATCAAGGCTTCTAAGACACCTAAGTTCAAGGCTGGTAAGGCATTCAAGGATGCTCTTAACTAATTTGAATTAATTAGAGAGTATGGGTCTGCCGTGGCTGATTAGCCACGGCAGTTTTATTATTAGACGTATTTGGAGAAGTATCTACAAAAAGGTATCCGAAAAAGATATCAATATAAAAGGAGAGCGAGATGAGACTCGACAAGTATTTAAAGGTTTCAAGACTTATAAAGAGAAGAACTGTAGCCAACGAAGCATGCGATGCGGGAAGAGTTGCGGTAAATGGTAAGACAGCCAGAGCTTCGTATGATGTAAAAGTCGGAGACGTAATAGAGATAGCATTTGGAAATAAGACTGTGAAGGCAGAGGTTTTGAAGGTTGCAGAAACCGTTAAAAAGGACGAAGCTGCTGATATGTTCAAGCTGGTATAAACCTGTTTTGGTTAAATTCGAATCGTGGTTTTGGTTAAATTCGAATCGCGGTTTTGGATAAATTCGAATAAATACTTGCATATTATGTTAACATGTTTTATACTGTATGAGTGGCACTTTATGTAAATCACGATTATTTGATGAAGTAAGGTTAAGAGATATGCAGACAACTTATATCGAAAAATCGAATAGACAGTCGCGCAAGGGTCTTCTGCTTGTGCTTTTGGTTGTACTTATTATAGTTGTTTCGACAGCCTTCAAAAGCTATTCGCTCAACCAGAAGAACAAAGAGCTTCAGATAACGCAGGCACACCTCGAACGTGAGCTTGAGGAAGCTAATAATAAATCAGAAGAGCTCCTCGAACGAGAGAAGTACATGAAGACGAAGAAGTACATCGAGGATGAAGCGAAAAACAAACTCGGTCTTGTAAACAAAGATGAAATTCTTATAAAACCTAAGGAAAAGGATTAGTGTAGCAGTTGACTTGAAAGCGGTTGACTGCTACTATTTTTAACTGTACGATACGTGGCGATAGATTGAGGAGCGGGAAATGGGAAGCTCATTTGAGGAAAGTGTAAAACGATATATGGATTCCTACGATATGCTAACCGCAGGCGGACGTGTGGTCGTAGGACTTTCCGGAGGCGCAGATTCAGTGTGCCTTCTTCTTGTTCTTAAGAGACTCGGCTACGAGGTTCACGCTCTTCACGTTAATCATATGATAAGAGGCGGAGAAGCAGACCGCGATGAAAGCTTTGTGAGAGAGCTTTGCGAGAGAGAAGGAATAGAACTCACAGTAGTCAGAAAGGACGTTCCGGCTCTGGCAAAGGAGCTTCATATGTCCGAGGAGGAAGCCGGAAGAAACATAAGATACGATGCATTTGAAGAGCTGGCAACTCAACTGGGAGAAAGAGGTAAGGCTGTAAAAATAGCGGTGGCCCATAATAAGAATGACCTTGCTGAAACTGTTATCTACAACATGATACGTGGAAGCTCGCTTCAGGGAATAGCAGGAATAAGACCTGTCAGAGGAAGGATTATAAGACCGCTTCTTATGACCAAGAGGACAGAGATAGAGAATTATTTAAGCAGCATAGATCAGGAATTCATAACTGATTCAACCAACCTAAAGACGGATTATACAAGAAACAGGATACGACTTGAGGTGCTCCCGATTCTGGAGGAGCTTAATGATGGAGCGGTAGATCATCTCGCGGCCGCTTCAATAGATGCACTGAAGCTCAGGGACGATATGGACCGCAGACTAAGCAGTGGTCAGTTCGAATTTACTAAGGATATCTCGAGAATAGATATAGGATATCTGAAAGAACTGGAGGAGCTGGCTCAGGGAGAGCTGATTCTAAGAGCGATGGCGAGCGTATGCGGCAGAAGAAAGGATCTTACCAGAGAACATGTTCAGTCAGTCATAGGTCTCGCAGAGCTGGAGTCAGGAAAGAAGATAAGTCTCCCTTATGGAATGGTTGCTGAGAAGGTGTATTCGGAAATCAGAATCTCACTTGTTGATGGAGAAAGTTCCAGGAGAGGGGACGGAAAGAAACAGGTAAGATGCGGAGACGGAAATGAGCAGGCGGGATGCGGAGACGGAAATGAGCATGCTGGAAGTGGAGACGGAAATGAGCATGCTGTATCCGGAGACGGAAAGAAAAGCGGATGTGGCGCCGATGCGTATGACGAAAAGGGAGAGATAGGCCGCATCGAAATAAGGGAGCTTGAGAATTCTACTGATCTGGATCTCTCAAAAAAAGAATATACTAAGCTTATAGATTGTGATAAAATAAAGTCTACGCTTTGTCTGAGGTATCCTCAGGCAGGAGACTTTTTAGTGATAAACCAAAATGGCGGAAGAAAGAAGCTGAGCCGATACTTTACCGAGGTCAAGATAGAAAGAAGTCTGAGAGATAAGGTGCCGGTTGTGGCTGATGGAGATGAAATAGTCTGGGTCGTAGGCTACAGACTGAGCGAAAACTACAAGGTCACTCCTTCGACAAGGCAAGTGACAGAGATAAGATATATAAAGGAAGCAGAGGTATAAGGAATTGGAGAGGAAAACGAAAAGAGGTCCGGGAAGCTTACTCTTTGCATATGTGATAATTGCAATGATCTTCTTTGGTCTCTATATGTTGATGACCAAGCCTGCAAATGAAGATAAGAGCTACAATGATGCAAAGCTCGCGCAGGACATCAAGGCCGGAAATGTAATAACTGTGGATGTTTACCAGAACAGAGAGATTCCAACGGGAACTGTTGAGGTAAGTCTGGAAAGTGGCAGTGTGCTTTACTACACTCCAAATGTAAGCGAAACTATGGAAATAGTAGCTGATAAGGATGTGGTCTGCAATCTGCACGATGTTGACAGGGCAGGCTTCCTTGAAAGAATAGCACCATATATGTTTGTTACGATCCTGTTTGGATTTTATGTAATGATGCTTTCATCACAGCTATCCGGCGGAGCAGCAGTTGGCGGTAATAAGGAGCTTGCAAACTTCGGCAAGAGCAGGGCTAAGAAAGACCTAAAGACGGGTATTACATTTGACATGGTTGCAGGTCTTGATGAAGAGAAGGAAGAGCTGGCTGAGATAGTTGACTTCCTGAAGGATCCTGAGAAGTACACTTCAATGGGTGCTAGAATTCCTAAGGGTATCATCCTTGAGGGACCTCCGGGAACAGGTAAGACGCTTCTTGCAAAGGCTGTTTCAGGTGAGGCCGGTGTGCCATTCTTCTCGATTTCCGGTTCAGACTTCGTAGAGATGTTCGTCGGTGTCGGAGCTTCGAGAGTAAGAGACCTTTTCGCAGATGCTAAGAAGAATCTGCCTTGTATAGTATTTATAGATGAGATAGATGCGGTTGCCAGACGTCGTGGTTCAGGTCTTGGTGGCGGACACGACGAGAGAGAGCAGACACTCAATCAGCTCCTTGTCGAGATGGATGGTTTCGGTGAGAACGAAGGAATCATCGTAATGGCTGCAACAAACCGTGTAGATATACTTGATCCTGCAATCCTTCGTCCGGGACGATTTGACAGACGTGTGCTCGTCGGAAGACCAGACGTAAAGGGAAGAGAGGCAATACTGAAGATACACGTAAAGAACAAGCCAATTGGCGACGACGTAAATCTTCACGAGATAGCAAGAACAACAGCAGGCTTCTCAGGAGCAGATCTTGAGAACCTTGTAAATGAGGCTGCAATTAAGGCAGCAAAGGATAACAGAAAGTTCATAACCAAGGCAGATATGGATGATTCCTTCGTCAAGCTTGGTATAGGAACAGAAAAGAAGTCACGTATAGTTTCAGAGAAGGAAAGAAAGATCACGGCTTATCACGAGTCCGGTCACGCAATACTTTTCCATCTCCTGAACGAGGTGGAATCAGTTTATACGATTTCCATCATACCTAATGGATCAGGTGCAGGCGGATATACCATGCCACTTCCTGATAACGATGATATGTTCTGGACAAGAACCAGAATGCTTCAGAATATCCAGGTATCAATGGGTGGACGAATCGCCGAATCACTTATATTTGACGATATAACAACTGGTGCATCGCAGGATATCAAGCAGGCATCAAGCGTTGCAAGAAGCATGGTACTCAAGTACGGCTTCTCGGACAAGCTTGGCTTTATCAACTACGAAGCCGGCGAGGGCGAAGAAGTCTTCATCGGACGTGAGATCGGACATCAGAAGCCTTACAGCGACAAGGTTGCCGCTGATATAGACGAAGAAGTAAAGAAAATAATAGACTACTGCTACTCAGAAGCAGAGAGGATACTGAAAGAAAACATCGATATCCTTCACAAATCAGCAAACCTGCTTCTCGAAAAAGAAAAAGTTACCGGAGAAGAATTCGCCGAACTGTTCAGCAGTGCAGAATAAAAAGAATGCGCGCCGCCGCCTTGCTTGCAAGGTAGGAGGTGCGTATTCTTTTTATTCTATAGTTTCGGAACGAAACGCGTCGTGCAAGAAGAGTTGCGAAGCAACGGGTTGCACGACAGCACTGCGAAAATATTAGTAAATCCATAATAATATGCGGTTATGGTGATGATATGCAATCTGCACAACGGATGCTTGAAAAACTACGCAATACTTATATATGCTTGTGTATCTTGCATAAATTATGGTGATAATATACAAAAAAGAAAATAAAATAGTTTCTTTTTTGTGAACACTTTTAAACCGTTATACGTATAATAATACTTGTAACCCCCCAATACATTATATAGTTTTTTGCTACACCCCATAAGTAACAAAATACCTTCTCCAAAAGAGCGTGTCTACCCCGACACGCTCTTTTACTATCCCAGTGTTTATGCGGGTTCCCAGACTTTTCACCTTTTTCATCCCATTTTTTAATTTAGTTTACATAATGCCGAGATTTGAGTGATTTGTACCAATTTGTACCAAAAATTCGCGTCTTTTTGCGTCTAAAAATCGAATTTAATTAGATTTTTGTTACTTATCCTTACTCGTCTTTTTTCGTTAATTTCTGTCTTTTTCAATAATTCGACCACTATATGTAGTGGTTGTTCTATTTCAATAAAAGCCCTGATTATATCAATATCACTATATAAATCATGTTGGTTCAGTCTGTATTTTGTTACATCGTTATGATATATTAGAGCAGTAACAGATAAATAATTATCTTCCAGTTTTATAGACGATGACAAATTTGAATTTGAGGAGATGATAATATGGAGCATAAAGGAACGAAAACAATAGAAACCCATAGGTTATTATTGAGAAAATTCTGTGCTGAGGACATAAATGCGGCATATATGAATTGGACATCTGATGATAGGGTAACTGAATTTTTAAGATGGCCAACACATACTTCTAAGAAAATAACAGAGACAGTTATTAAAGGTTGGATAAAAGAAAGTGAAAAACCAGAATTTTATCAGTGGGCAATTGTTCTTAAAGATATTAATGAGCCTATTGGTACGATAAGCGTTGTTGATAAAAATGATGATTTGAATATTTTACATATTGGTTATTGTATTGGTAGCAAATGGTGGCATAAAGGAATTACATCAGAAGCATTTTCTGCAATTATTCCATATCTATTTAATGAAGTAGGTGCTAATAGAATTGAGGCGCAGCATGACCCTAACAATCCATATTCAGGAAATGTAATGAAGAAATGTGGCTTAACTTATGAAGGAACGCTACGACAAGCAGATATTAGCAATAAAGGAATTGTTGATGCCTGTATGTACAGCCTGTTGAAATCGGAATGGAATGATACGGGAAATGTATAAATCCCAGATTGTCGGGTTAGCAGGTTATCTCGGAAGATAATCGCACTAAGACTCTCTGGTACTGTTCAAATGAACAGCACCAGAGAGATTTTTATTACTCGGGTAGCCTACCTTCATACATGATCTGAAGCTCACCGTAGATTCTACCCCAGTTTCGTAATGGCATAGTCCATTTTTTAGTCGCCTCAAAGGTAGATAAGTACAGCGCCTTTAGAAGTGCCTGGTCACTTGGAAATACGCTTCTCTGGCGATTTAATTTGCGGTAAGTGGCATTAAGGCTCTCGATTGCGTTGGTGGTATAGATGACGGTTCTGACCTCGGCAGAGAACTTGAAAATCGGGCAGATTGCATCCCAATTGTCGTACCATCGGTTCATGGCTCGAGGATATTTTTCTTCCCACGCTGATTTCACACGATCCAGAGCTTTCCTGCCATCTTCTTCAGAGGGAGCGTTGTAAATCGTCTTAAGATCCTTGGCAAAGGCTTTTCTGTCCTTGTCAGGCACATATTTGAGAGTGTTCCGTACCTGATGGACAAGGCATCTCTGATACTCTGTATTCGGAAAAGCAGTCGAAATGGCTTCCTTGATTCCGGAAAGACCATCGGCACATACGATGAGGATATCCTTTACGCCACGATTTTTCAGCTCATTAAGGACGGAGAGCCAATACTTTGCACTTTCATTTTCGCCGACCTGAATTGAAAGCACTTCCTTATGACCGCTACATGTGATGCCCAAGATGATGTATGCAGCCAGCTTTCTGATGATTCCGTTATCCCGTACAGAATAATGGATGGCATCAATGAAAATGACCGGATATATGTCCTCCAGAGGCCTGTGCTGCCATTCTTCGATTTGAGGCAATATCTTATCCGTCACATCGGAGATAAAGCCCTCTGAGGCCTCAAAACCATAGATATCTTCAAGGGTATCGGAAATCTGGCGGGTGGTCATTCCCTTGGCATACATGGAAATGATCTTCTGGTCAATGTTTGAAATATCCTTCTGTCTCTTTTGTACAACCTGAGGTTCAAAGGTTGATTTTCGATCCTGCGGCACCTGGATATCAAGACTGCCGAAACTGGAGTTGACACGCTTAGTCTTGTATCCATTACGGTAATCGTCGCTGTCATAGCGTTCAGACTTCTGATATCCAAGATGATCATCCATTTCAGCTTCCATCATTTCTTTGATGGTACCGCCTAAAAGATCCTTGAGAGCATCCTGTATGTCTTCTGCGGTTTCGATGTCATACTCCTGGAGGAGCTGTTGGATAATCTGACGCTTACCGTCTGTCATCTGAACTTTGTGTACGGGTTTCTTTTCTTTTGCCATAATAAAAGGCCTCCTTAAGATTTATTTTGCCTTAGGAGACCTCGTTCGAATAGTGTTATTCCGTTTTTACAGAGATTTTTTCACAGACTCGGGGGCTTGATCCTCTGCTCTTTAATTATTTATGTCAAAAAAATTCCCACAGAACATGGATCATGTCTGTGGG
>CACYJP010000094.1 GCA_902774725.1 uncultured Lachnospiraceae bacterium | reverse complement strand
TTATTTCTGTGTAGACACTAAGGACACAACCGATGAACACAAGGTTTTCAACAGAGTAGTTGGATTAAAGAGTTCTTATAAGCCTGCTAACTAATGTTTTACGGAGAATACTTTATATATGCAGAATAGAAATTTCATACTAGATAATGTAAAAGACTTTCATCTATATGATACCCTTGAGTGCGGCCAGTGCTTTCATTTTCAAAGAACTGACTCCGGAATAAATCAGGGGGAATTTGAATATGAAATAGTATATCGCGACCGGGTTCTTCATATAAAAGAAGAACCTTCGACAAACGGTGTAAGACTTATCTTTATCAACACTGAAGAATGGGAATATCAGACAATCTGGAAAGAGTATTTTGATCTAGAAAGAGATTATAGTGTTATAAAGGATAAGATAATAAAAGCTGATCCAAGACTTGAAGAAATAATAGAAGAAAACAGTGGTATCAGAATTCTTAATCAGGATTTCTTTGAGACGCTTATTTCCTTTATTATCTCGCAGAATAAGCAGATTCCCCAGATAAAGCAGGTTGTAAACAATCTGTCTTCTGAGCTTGGAACTAAGTTTGATGTTACTATGATTAATCGTCTTAGTTCGGAGTTTGATGCATTTTTCCCAACTGTTGATCAGCTATATAATGCGACAGAAGAAGAGGTGAGAGCATCCAAATGTGGTTTCAGGGCTCCTTATATTAAGGATGCAGCTGAAAAGGTTTATTTTGGAGATATAAATGAGGATGGACTTCTCAGACTTGAAACTGATGAAGCAAGAGAAAAGCTGATGACGATACATGGTGTTGGTGAAAAGGTTGCCAATTGTGTGCTTCTTTTTGGTCTAGGGAGAACAGATGCATTTCCGGTGGATGTATGGATGAAGAGAATATGTGAGCATCTTTATTTTGATGGTGATACACCAAAATCCGAAATAGAAGCATTTGCTATTGATAAGTTTGGTGACGTTGCCGGCTATGCGCAGCAGTATCTCTTTATGTATGGTCAGAAACACAGGATAGGAACAAAATAGTATAAAAAAGGGTTGATTTTTTATTTTATTGATGTACAATATACTTTGTGTTAGCACTCAGGTGTTATGAGTGCTAAAAATAAAAAGTGTTATGTAACAGTTTGATTGTCTGTTACACAGATAATAAAGGAGGAATGAGACATGAATATCAAACCATTAGGTGACAGAGTAGTTCTTAAGGCTGCTGAAAAAGAAGAGACAACAGCATCTGGAATTATTCTTACTGGAAATGCACAGGAGAAGCCTCAGTATTCAGAAGTTGTTGCAGTTGGTCCTGGAAAGACAGATGACAACGGAAAGCTTATCCCAATGAATGTTGAAGTTGGTCAGAAGGTTATCTTCCAGCAGTATGCCGGTTCAACCGTAAAGATGGGTGAAGAAGAGTTTACAATAGTTTCTCAGGATAGCATACTTGCAGTAGTTGAATAAATAATAAACAGAGGTGATATAAAATGGCAAAGGAAATTAAGTATGGTGCTGAAGCCAGAAAGGCACTTGAAGCAGGAGTAAATCAGCTGGCTGATACAGTCAGAGTAACACTTGGACCTAAGGGACGTAATGTAGTTCTTGCTAAGTCATATGGTTCACCACTCATCACAAATGATGGTGTGACAATAGCTAAGGAAATAGAGCTTGAGGATGCGTTTGAGAACATGGGTGCTGCAGTAGTTAAAGAGGTTGCTACAAAGACAAATGACGTAGCAGGTGATGGAACAACAACAGCAACAGTTCTTGCTCAGGCTATGATTAACGAAGGTATGAAGAACCTTGCAGCAGGAGCAAATCCTATTGTACTTCGTAAGGGTATGAAGAAGGCTAGTGAAAAGGCTGTTGATGCTATCATCAAGATGAGCCAGCCAGTAAATGGTAAAGATCAGATAGCAAAGGTTGCTGCTATTTCAGCCGGTGACGAAGAGGTTGGAGAGCTTGTTGCAGATGCAATGGACAAGGTTTCAAAGGATGGAGTTATAACAGTTGAAGAGTCAAAGACAATGAAGACTGAGCTTGATCTTGTTGAAGGTATGGAGTTTGACAGAGGTTATGTATCAGCTTATATGTCAACAGATATGGAAAAAATGGTAGCTGAAATGGACAATCCATTTATCCTTATCACAGATAAGAAGATATCAAACATCCAGGATATCCTTCCACTTCTTGAGGAGATGGTTAAGACTGGTTCATCACTTCTCATTATTGCAGAAGATGTAGAGGGTGAGGCTCTTACAACTCTTATTGTAAATAAGCTTCGTGGTACATTTAACGTAGTAGCAGTTAAGGCTCCTGGTTATGGAGATAGACGTAAGGATATGCTTCAGGATATAGCTATTCTTACAGGTGGTACTGTAATTTCTTCAGAGCTTGGTTATGAGCTTAAGGATGCTACAGTTGATCAGCTTGGTAAGGCTAAGAGCGTTAAGGTTACTAAAGAGAATACAACAATCGTTGATGGTCTTGGCGATAAGGCTGCTCTCGAGGAGAGAATCAACCTCATCAAGACACAGATAACAGATACAAAGTCAGACTTCGACAGAGAGAAGCTTCAGGAGAGACTTGCTAAGCTTGCCGGTGGTGTTGCTGTTGTCAGAGTTGGTGCTGCTACAGAAACAGAGATGAAGGAAGCAAAGCTCAGACTTGAGGATGCTCTTAATGCTACAAGAGCTGCTGTAGAAGAAGGAATCGTATCCGGTGGTGGTGCTGCTTATGCACATGCTATCAAGGAAGTAAATGCTCTTGCAGATACACTTGAAGGCGATGAGAAGACAGGTGCCAAGATCATAGCAAAGGCTATGGAAGCTCCTCTTTATCACATCGTTGAGAACGCAGGTCTTGAAGGCGCTGTAATCGTAAACAAGGTTAAAGAGTCTGATGACAAGACAGGCTTTGATGCATACAAGGAAGAGTTTGTAGATATGGTAACAGCAGGAATCATTGATCCTGTCAAGGTTACACGTTCAGCGCTTCAGAATGCTACATCAATCGCTAGTACACTTCTTACAACAGAATCAGTTGTAGCAGATATCAAAGAAGATACACCTGCTATGCCAGCTGCACCAGGCGGCATGGGTGGGATGTACTAAAGCTGGGATACTGAGCGTAAGCGAAGAGGGCTCCCAGCGCAGTAGCAAACTGCGAAAGCAGGTTGCGTAGTAAGGAACGAATGAAAAGGACTGGAATTTCCAGTCCTTTTTCGTTTGTTCCGTTATCTGCGCTGGGAGATGATGTGCTTGCTTGCAAGCGGAGAGTGACGAAGTCACGATTTCCGAATACTAGTGGGCCAAACCCTGCGGATGATATTCCTTATTTCAACCATCCAAATTTTGTGATAGAATTGTCTTAATTTTGTGAATACAAAGGAGGACCATTATGAAACCTAAATTTATATCCAAGCTTTCAGCTTTAGTTTTAACCTCTTGTTTAGTTTTGGGTGGAAGCACATTTGGTAATGTAAAAAGTGTAGAGGCCGTCAGTGATAAGCTTACTATAAAAGCAAGTGATTTTAATGCCGGAACATCAGTCATCAGTAAAAAGGATGCTCCGAATACCTTTGAAGTTAGTGCGGATTACGGATTTCCTAAGGTTGAACTGATTCTTGATGAGGATATACATTTGGATAGGCTTTCATGTTATGGATATATAACAGTAAGTGGTTCTCATAAGCTTTGCATGGATATGGGTAATGCTCCTGATATCGTAGTGTGTGGTGATTTCACTCTAAGTGAAGATTCTGTTTTATACCTAAATAATGAAGAAGCTGGGGTGATCGTCAAACGTAATAGTGCTACTGGCGGAAATGCATATTTTTATGGTGATGTTAATATTGATTCTGCTTATGAAATATCCGCAGATGAAAAAATTATTTTTTCTGGTTCGGATGTTAGTATAAAAAATAGTGATTATTTAATTAATGATGTTAGAGATGCAATAATAAAAGATACTTCTATTACAGCTTCTGAATTAAATAATTCTCTTTTATGTGACGTAAGAAATCTGACAATTGAAAATTCTTCTATTGATGTTAAAAAGGTTACTAAAAGTGATGCTATTAGAGCTAAATATGGTGCAATAATTACCGGTTCGACAATAAATGTTGATGAAGCAGATCATATTTTTATAAATGTAGAAGGTGGAAATATTAATGTCACAGATTCGTTTCTGACATCAGAAAATGTAGGTGCTGATTTTATTAATATATTTAATGGAACTACTACATTGGATAATACTTTAGTAAAAGTCGGAACAGTTGGTGATAGATTTATTTATTCTCATGGTGATATAGCTTTAGTGAATAGTTCTATATCGGTTAAGAATGCAAATCATGGAATTAATACATATGGGAAAATAGTATCTGATAGTGATATATCGATTGATACTATCTGGGGCGCGCTTAGTGTAGGCGATTCAGTATATATATCTGCTGGACAGGTAAATCTTTCCTCAACCAAGTCATTAGTTATTGAGTCTAATGGATTAAACTTTACAGGTGGTAATCTATCAGTAAAAGCGGCTGAAGATTATTTTGCATTAATGATAGATGATCAGGGTATAACTATAGGAGATGAGTGTTATATCGCAACCCCTGTGAACGGTGAAGTTGGATTATATTCGAAAAAGTATTCTATCCTTGGTGAAGATGGTTTGCCTTCATCAGAGGTTGAGCTTTGTGAATATAAGGATCTGTCAAAGGCAGAAATAACCGGAATAGAAGATAAGACCTACACAGGTCAGCCTATTACTCAAAGTCCTGTTGTTACGGTAAATGGTAAAAAACTTGTTGAAGGAACTGATTATATTGTAAGTTATACAAATAATACTGAGGTTGGTACCGCTACAATTACATTTAGTCCGGTTGAAGGAAGCTACTGCAAGGGTAAAGCAACTGCAACGTTCAATATTACTGAAGAGAAGAAGGACGATGACAAGGACGACGATAAAGGTGACGATAAGAAGGACGATAAGAAGTATAGCAGTGAATGGGTAGATGGTAAGTGGTATAACGCTGACGGTACTCAAGACTATGCCGGAACTCTTTCCTGGAAGCAGAATGAAAACGGCTGGTGGGTTGAAGATACAACCGGCTGGTATGCAAAGAACGAGTGGCAGAAGATAGACGGAAAATGGTACTACTTCCTTGCTGATGGTTACATGGACTACAGCGAATACCGTGATGGCTGCTGGCTCGGAGCTGACGGTGCCTGGGACGAAGCATACTCAGGTGGTCACTGGATGAGTGATGCAACAGGTTGGTGGTACACAGATGCATCAGGCTGGTATCCACAGAGTAAGTGGTTATGGATTGATGGTTCATGCTATTACTTTGGAGCAGACGGATATATGGCAACAAGTACATATGTTGATGGCTGCTGGGTAGGAGCTGATGGTGCTTGGGTTAAGTAAATTTTGTTTTAAAGGAGAGCTTTGAATGAAAAAAGGTATATCTACTAAGGTTATTTCAATCATTCTGATCATATGTTTGATTTTCGGCGGTGTCACATTTGGCAAAATGAAATGTGTTAATGCTGCAGAAAACACCTTAACTGTTAAAGCTTCTGATTTTAATAACGGAACCTCGAAGATTTCGGACAAGAATAACCCAACAGTTTTTAATGTCAGAGAATATCTTAACTATGATGAGGTTAAGCTTGTACTTGATGATGATATTCATCTGAGTAGTCTTACATGCTACGCCAATCTGAATATTTCAGGTTCAGGTAAGCTATGTATTGATCGTTCTATTAAAGATGATGATGGTAAGGTTACTGTCTATGGTGATTTGACAATAGAAAAGAGCACTAAAGTTTACTTTGATTCAAGTCAACCTGCTATACATGTTTGGCAATATAATAATGAAGGTGGACATTTTACATGTTATGGAGACATAGAAGGAAAGTATTTATACCGTATTATTGCCGATAATTCAGCCGCATTTTACGGTTCAAATGTAAAGCTTGATGCTTGTACCCTCTTATTTACAGGAGCAGGATCAGTAAAAATTAATGATTCTAAGATAGATATACCAAAAGCTTCCAGAAGTTTAATCAACAGTGGTAGTAATGTCGAAATAAAGAATACATCTATCAAATGTGATTGCGTCGAGGATACAATAGTTTATTCAAATGGTAATGTCAGCATTGAAAATTGTGATATAACTGCTGAAACAAGTTCTCAAGGAATATTCGCCAATGGTGGTAAACTGTCTGTTAGTGGTAATCTCAAGATTAATGCTGAATACAGTGCTTTATATTCTGTAGGCCATATTACTATTAGCGGAGGAAGTATGGAATTATCAGGTGCAACTCAGCCTGTTATTATAGCAAATCAAGACTTTACTTTTAATGGTGACTATCTGAAAGCGTCTACACCAAGTGAATTCTATGCTTTATATGCCGGTGGAGATATATCATTTGGAGAAAATAATTATATCAAGTCACCGAAAAATGGAAAAATCGACAGATATGAGTCTGTAAATACAATTATTGATACAGATGGTAATCCGGCTAAAACTATAGAGATTTCTAAGTACGGAGATCTAAAGAATGCCGTAATATCAGGCGTTGAGGATAAGGTTTATACTGGTCAGCCTATCACACAGAAGCCTGTGCTTAAGCTGGATGGAGTAACACTTACAGAAGGTAAAGATTATACGTTATCATATTCGGATAATACTGCAGTAGGAACAGCGAAAATATCATTTAAGGCTGTTGAGGGATCCGGTTATGTAGGTGAAACTTCAATAACATTTAGAATTTCGGAAGCTAAGCAAAATAATGATAAGAAGGACACATCCAAGTACAGAAATGAATGGGTAGACGGTAAATGGTACGACGAGTTTGGAAACTGTGTTTATAATGGAATTCTATCATGGAAGCAGAATGAGCATGGCTGGTGGGTCGAGGATACAAATGGATGGTACCCTGTAAGCCTGTGGCAGAAGATAGACGGAAAGTGGTACTATTTCTGTGCGGATGGCTATATGGACTATTCTGAATACCGCGATGGCTGCTGGCTCGGCGCCGACGGTGCCTGGGACGAAGCATACTCAGGCGGTCACTGGATGAGTGACGCAACCGGCTGGTGGTATGCAGATGCATCCGGCTGGTATCCGCAGAGTCAGTGGGTATGGATTGATGGTTCATGCTATTACTTTGGAACAGACGGATATATGGCAACAAGTACATATGTTGATGGTTGCTGGGTTGGAGCAGATGGAGTCTGGATTAAGTAAAAGGTAACGTGTGCCTAAAATATAAAAAGTCAATGGGGATAAGTCAATAAGAACCGTCCCCATTGACTTTTTCGGTTTATACAACAAGATATATGTGTTATAATGTCGAAAGTGTATATATATAGGAGGTTATTAGTAGGTGATTTTTAAAGTGAAAAGAATTCAAAAAGCTTTATGTATATTATTATCAGTTCTTTTGATGCTTCAATTTATTCAAAACGGTGCTTCAAAGGTTGAGGCTGCAGGACCAATAACTGATATCAAGCTTAAATATGATGTTAGCTCAGTTGATCTTAATACGGCCTGGACCGAAGGAGAGGTGCAGAATAGATTTAGAGATAAAGCTAAGGTTGAAAGTCCTTATAGCACTAAATGTAAAATCGATCCACTAAACTGTTGGTTGATGTATAACCAGGCTGTATATCCGACTTTTTATCCTTATGGGATTTATGACGGATCAAGCCAGGTTAGCTCTGATAAAAGCTATTATTTTTGCTTTAATGTTCAGTTAACTGACAGCATTTATGATTTCTGTGATGTGTGGAAAAGCTGCAAGGAAGTGACTTGTCTTGATGATATACCAGGACATCCTGATATTTATATAAATGATATACGTATGCCACAGTTTACATTTGTAAAGATATCTAATGATGGAACAAGGCTGGATATATACATCAGAGCATTTTATGGTGGGAAGGCTGATACTACTGAAAAGGTTACAGGCGTTACAGTTGACGAGGATATGAAGACTATGAGACCTGGTATGTCCCATCAGTTTAATTATACTGTAAAGGGTAATTCTACTGATAAGACCTGCGACTGGTCTGTTATGGGAGCGAATAGCTCTGATACTTATTTTGATCCTGACGGTAAGCTATATGTAGGCGAGGATGAGACTTCTGATAATCTTACTTGTATTGCTCAGTCACATTTTGACAGTACAAAGCAATATGTGTTTGGTATACATATCAACCATAAGGAAGATACAGAAGATATTGCTGTCGACGTAGATAAAGATAATATATGTCTTCATCCTATATATACACAGGGGGAAATTGCTTCAAAAATAAAGGATAATATTAATATTAATTCTTTTGGACTCATACTTGAACTGAATAATTCAGGTTTGTTATATAAAGACACAAATGGTAAATTCCACGTCATAAATGATACTGATTCGGAAATCGTTAATCCTGACAGAGAATACTTTGTAAGATTCTCTTTATATCTGGATGATGGATATACACTTCCAAGCTGTTATGACAACATTAAGTCAAATGTGCTTTATCCGGCTTCGAATTTTAAAAATGATTCCCCTATTAAGGTTAATGAAGCTATCTCTGATAATTCTTTGATATCTTATAGTCAGATGAGTGGTACAGTTAAGCTTTATGTTCCGCTGGAATTTGGTTGTGTCAGTCTCAGAGATCTGGATAATGAACTTACAATAACAGGGATTGCTGATAAAGTATATACTGGAAAGAAGATAATTCAGTATCCAAAAATAAATACTCGGATCCTTCAACTAACTCATGTAAAGGAATTGAATCATATTCAGGAATATAATAGTTATTATTTCCAACACCAATAACAAGCAATTTGCATTTTATCCTATCCAGCAAATTTTCTAAATTAAAAGACAACAAAAAGTCATTGCATACTTTAATATCATGAATATCCAAAAATAAAATATCATCAACAAAATTTTCAATTG
>CACYJP010000093.1:9152-10360 GCA_902774725.1 uncultured Lachnospiraceae bacterium | reverse complement strand
GGTGTCGGTGTGGCCGAGCACATAGACGAGCGGGATGAAAAACATGTCGCAGTTTTTCCGGTCCGGCACACGGTGGGTACCGTCGTCGCTGTCTTTCGTCGCGTCGTGGGGCACCGAAAAATAGTAGATCTCCGGCACTGTGCGGATGCGGCTGTTGAGCTGGACGGATTCGTCGGGATCCATATCCCAAAGTCCGGTGTCGGGCTGCGCCACCTCGCCCGACGCTACGTTGGCCATTTTGCCGAACCAAAAGTCGATCAGCTTTTTCGCCGGCATCGTGGCGGCCGGCGGCAATTTGCCGCGCTTTTCGTCCAGCTTTTCGCTCAGATACGCGTCAATATCGTCGAGCGCCTGATGGTTCATGGCGAGCGTCGTGCCGTTAAACGCCGCGGACAGACCGGTGATAGAATAGATCCAGTCTGGTTTGCCGCCTTTGAAAAAATCGGACAGACTGCCGTCGGTCGTGGCGGCTTTTTCGTCTTCGTCGCCATAGGCGAGGATCGACGCAAACAGCGTGCTGGTCGGGCCGCCGAAGCTGTGGCCGATCAAATTGATCTTGTGGGTGCTGTCCCATTGGCGCAGCAAACCGCGGCCGGTATAATCCTCGCCGTAGCGCGGATGGCCGAACCGTTCGCTGTGGGCTTTGCCGTAATCGACCCGTGTGCCGGTGAGTTGGGCATAAAGCTCGCACGCGCGGTCCCACGCGGAACCGACCGTGTCGACCGACGCAGCATAGGCGATAAAACCGGAGCGGTTGACCTTTTCCACAAGATCACCCGAAAACATACCCCAATAGGTCAGCTTGTCGGCGCCCTTGTCATATTGGCCCCAGCCGAAAAAGCCGTGGACAAAAATGAACGGATAGTTTGTTTTGTCGCTTGTGTGGTCCACTGCGGCGCCGGCGCTTTCTTTGCGAAACAGACCGGTCAACCCGGCGGTCGCGCGCACCGTGTGTTGCAGCCGGCGCATGACAGAAGTCAGATAATCCCCTTGCATGTGCGTTTTCCCATCTCCATTCAACTCCGGTCAGAGCGCCGGATCAAAGGCCGAGATATGGGATAGAAAGAAATACGACGAGATGTTTGGAGCGGCTGTATTTGATGACGAAACATTTAGTAATAAGATAGCAGAGTTTGGTGTTCAGCTCTGATAAAAGATATGGAGAGTGGATGAATGGAGTTTAGTCATGTGCCGATAATGCTAAGCGA
>CACYJP010000093.1:0-9080 GCA_902774725.1 uncultured Lachnospiraceae bacterium | reverse complement strand
AGATTGTTAGGAGACTTGGGGACAAGGGAAAACTGATTGGAATAGATCAGGACCAGGATGCTATAGAAGCGGCATCGAAAAGACTTGAACCATATAAGAATGTAGAAATAGTTCATAGCAACTATTTGAATATAAAAAGCATTTTGAGTGGACTTGGAATAGATAGCGTGGACGGAATACTTCTGGATCTGGGAGTTTCATCGTACCAGTTTGACAACAAGGACAGAGGCTTCTCATACAGAGAGGATGCAAAACTCGATATGAGAATGGATACCTCACAGGAGTATACCGCACAGGATATCGTAAATGATTATTCTGAAGAAGACTTAAGGAGAATACTTAAGGTCTACGGAGAAGAGAAATTTGCCGGAAGGATAGCTGAAAATATCGTAAAGGCAAGGACAGATAAAAGGATAGAAACAACCTTTGAACTAAATGAAATCATTAAAAGTTCTATCCCGGCTGCAGTTAGAAGACAGGGAAAGAATCCCTGCAAGAAAACCTACCAGGCTATAAGGATAGAATTAAATAAAGAATTATCCGTGTTGGAGGACAGTCTTGATGAGATGATCGAGCTGCTTGCCCCGGGCGGAAGACTTTGCATCATAACATTTCATTCTTTAGAGGACAGGATAGTAAAAAATTCATTTAGAACAGCCGAAAGGCCTTGCACTTGTCCTCCGGAATTTCCGGTTTGTGTATGCGGAAAAAAGTCAAAAGGTAAAGTGATAACAAGAAAGCCTATAGTTGCTGGCGAGGATGAGCTTGAGATGAATCCAAGAAGCAGCAGTGCTAAACTTAGAATTTTTGAAAAATGTGGTTGAGGGGATAGTTTATGGCATCTAGAAACTATTATATCGAAGAAGGCGGAGCAGTAAGAAAGGTCGAAGCTTTTCCGAAGAGAGAACGAGTAAGAAGACCTGAGCCGGTACGAAAAAAGAAAAGAGCATCCAAGACTTATAAAAAGGCTGCTAAGGAAGCACAGAAGTCTGCCGGATTTGATCTTAAGTATACTTTGATTCTTGCAGTCATGGTACTCGCAGTTGTTGTATCCTGCGTAGTGATGCTTTCAGTACAGTCAAGTGTAGAAAGTAAGGAAAAGCGTATTGAGTCGCTGCAGGAAGAGCTGCAGGATATTCAGGCAGATAATGCTGCTTTTGAAAATAAACTCAACAGTATGTATTCACTCGAAGATGTATATACCATTGCAACTGGTGAGCTGGGTATGGTATACTCAGAGAACGGACAGATTAGGTATTACGAAAATGAACAGGGAGATTACGTTAAACAGTATTCAGATGTGCCAGAGACCACTAACTAAAGTGGTCTTTGGATATTTTTGTTTTTAAACTTTGTTTTTTGGCGGGCAAAAAAATGGCAAGAAGAATTCGTAAGAAAAGAAAAGTACTCGTTAAGAGGATGCGTCGGCATCTTCTTATTTTGGTTTGGCTTTTTACTGCCGGATTTGCCGCTGTTATTGGTGCGGTCATTTATTACAATGTTGTTGAGGGTGATAAGTATTCCCAAAAGGTTCTCAGTCAGAAGGGATATGAAAGCGTAAGTGTTCCTTTTAAACGAGGGGATATCTATGACAGGAACGGTTCTATCCTTGCGACAAGTGCAAAGGTTTATAATCTTGTAATTGAGCCGAAGAACATAATAGAGTTTGATTACAAGCAGGAAGCAACAGAAAAAGCACTGAACAAGTACTTCAATATCTCCGACCAGGAGCTTAAGGAGTATCTTGCGGATGAACAGTCTCAGTACAAGGTTATTCGTAAGAAGCTTACATTTGATGAGGTTCGTGCTTATCAGACAGATCTTAGAGATGGAAAGCTGAAAAATGTTGTCGGTATCAGACTTGAGGATGAGTACCAGAGACTTTATCCGAATAATGAATTGGCGTGCCACCTGCTTGGATTTGTAGTTAGTGGAAATGAGGGTATCGGTGGTATCGAGGGAAGCTATAATTCTTTCCTGAATGGCCAGAACGGAAGAACCTACTCTTATCTGGGAGAGGATTATAATCTTCAGAGAACGGTTGAACAGGCTACAGATGGTTACAGTCTGGTAACCACTATAGATAGTGAGTCTCAGAGAATTGTGCAGACTAAGTGCGAAGAATTTATGGAGGAGGTGGGTGCTAAGAATATATCTGTACTCGTTATGAATCCTAAGAACTGTGAGATACTCGCACTATATAATTCACATCAATATAATCCGAATGATGCTTATTCACTGGATTCAACCAGATATCAGTTTGAAACAGATGGCCCGATATCTGACGGTGAGTTCGACAACATAAAGAAGAGCCTTTCTGATGAAGAGGCGGTAGAGCATCTCGATGATGTGTGGAGAAATTTCGTAATAAGTGATTCCTTTGAGCCGGGATCTACATATAAGGTGTTCACGGTTTCGGGAGCTATTGAAGATGGTGTCATTACGGGAAATGAAGAGTTCTACTGTGATGGATATCAGAATGTTGCGGACTGGAAGATCAAGTGTCACAACGTGTACGGACATGGTATGCTGACTGTTCCGGGAGCGCTCAAGTCTTCGTGTAACGACTGCCTTATGCAGATAGCAGCACTTGAGGGGCCTGATACATTTGATAAATATCAGGTTCTGTTCGGATTTGGACAGAAGACCAACATAGACGTATCCGGTGAGGCGAGTGAAGAGAGCCTTTATTCAATGGTTTATCATCAGGATACACTCAATCCTGTTGAGCTTGCGACCTCATCCTTCGGACAGGGTGTTACTGTTACGATGATGCAGCTGGGAACAGCATTTTGTTCAGTAATAAATGGCGGATATTATTATCAGCCGCATGTGGTTAAGCAGGTTCTGGATTCTGATGGAAATCTTGTTGAGAACTATGACAAGATTCTGGTGAGAAGAACTATTTCTCAGGAAACATCGGATCAGATGAAGGAGATGCGTAAGGAGGTTGTTGAGGAAGGTACCGGTAAGAAGGCTATTGTAGAAGGCTACGAGATAGGCGGAAAGACCGGAACTGCCGAGAAGCTTCCTAGAGGTAACGGAAAGTACATTCTTTCCTTTATCGGCTTTGCGCCGGTTACTGATCCTGAGGTTGTTATCTACTGCGTTGTAGATGAGCCGGGAGCAGATGATCAGGCAAGCTCCGCTGCAGGTACAGTTCTGTTTAATAAGATTGCGACAGAACTTTTACCATATATGAACATTTACAGAACGGGTGATGCGACACCTTCAGACGCTGAGGGCGGTGATGAGATCGCAACTCCTGTATTTGAGGGAAATGCGCCGGATATAAGCGTTGCCGGATCAACACCTGAGCAGAACGCTCAGCCTGCATCGCCTACAGACAGCGGACACTAAGATGATTAAGAGGTACCGGGTATCGTTTCAGGAAAAGGTGCCATATATATCGGAGGGATGGAAATGGAATTAAAAAAGGTAATGGTAGCGGGAGCAGGAAGAAGTGGAATAGCTTCGACCGGGCTGCTTATAAGAAATGGAATTCATACTGTTCTTTATGATGGGAATACTGAAATAAATAAAGATTCGATCATGACTGAGCTGAGAGATTCATCAAAGGTTGAGATTGCTCTTGGTGAGCTTACAGATGGGATGCTTAAGGATATAGATCTTTTTGTTATAAGCCCGGGAATTCCGGTGGATGCACCTTTTGTAAAGAAGGTTGTTGAAAAGGGTATTCCTGTGTGGGGCGAAATAGAGCTTGGCTATTATTTCAATCACGGAATAATCGCCGCAATAACTGGAACAAATGGTAAGACAACGACTACAACTCTTGTGGGAGATATATTCAGAAACTACAGAGAGGATTCTCTTACGGTTGGAAATATCGGTCTTCCGTTCACTAGGTTTGCAGACTCAACAACGGAGGAAACTCTTGTTGCGCTTGAGGTAAGCTCCTTCCAGATGGAGACTATTCAGGACTTCAGACCACACGTTTCAGCGGTGCTTAATCTCACTCCTGATCATCTGAACCGCCATTATACATTTGATAATTACATAAATGCAAAGTTCAGGATTACAGAGAATCAGACAGAGGATGATTATATCGTTCTGAACTATGACGATCCTGAAACTATGAACAGGGTTGATAAGGTCGGAAAGGCTAAGAAGGTTTTTTTCAGTCACAAGGCTGAACCGGAAGAGGGCGCCTTTGTAAAGGATGGTTCGATATATGTTAAGAGGAATGGAAAGACAGAGGAAATCCTTGAGGTAGATAAGATACAGATGCTCGGTGAGCATAATCTTGAAAATGTACTTGCTGCCGTTTGTATCACATACTATATGGATATTCCAGTAAAAATAATCAGAGACACAGTTTATGACTTCTCCGGAGTAGAGCATAGAATCGAGTTCGTAAGAGAAGTTAACGATGTTAAATATTATAATGACTCAAAGGGTACAAATCCTGATGCTGCCATCAAGGCGATCAAGGCTATGAAGTCAACAACTCTGCTTATTGGCGGAGGCTATGACAAAGAGTCTGATTATGATGAGTGGGTAGAGTGCTTCCCGGGAAAGGTCAGAGTGCTTGTTCTGATGGGAGAGACAACTGAGAAGATAGCAAACTGCTGCAAGAGTCATGGATTCAATGAGATAGTCAGAGTGGATAGCCTCGAAGCGGCTGTTCAGTATTGTTATTCACACGCTAAGCCGGGTGATAATGTACTTCTTTCTCCTGCTTGTGCGAGCTGGGATATGTTCAAGAGCTACGAAGAAAGAGGAACACTTTTTAAAGTATATGTTAATGGATTAGAGGAAAAATAATGGCACCAAAAAGGAGAAAACCTTTTTTCATACGTGGAACTTACTTTGATTATCCATCACTTTTCTTTATACTTTTTCTTGTTTTTTTCGGTGTAATGATGGTTTATAGTTCCAGTTCATTTGTCTCGTACAGATTGTTTAATAACAATACGCATTACCTGTTCAGACAGATCTTTTTTGGTATGCTGGGAATAATGGTTATGTTTGGTGTATCCAAAATAAGATATCAGGTTCTCAGAAGGTTTTCTTATATAGGAGTTCTTGGTATAGCAATTCTGCTGATCATAGTTCTTGTTGGTGGTCAGTCGGTTAATGGTTCATCAAGATGGATCAATCTCGGATTTATATCATTCCAGCCTTCTGAGATAGCAAAGATAGTAGTTGTTCTGTATATGTCATATATATGCTCGGAAAAGCCTGAGCTCCTCAGAAGTATAAAGGGAACAGTAATCGCGTTTGCTCCTGCGGCGGGTGTAGTTATCCTTATTGCAATCGAGAATCTGAGTACAGCTATTATCTGTGCTCTTATAGCGGGTGGTATATGGTTCGTAGCCACACCGAAAATGAAGTATGTAGTAGTTATGCTTGTAGTAGGAGTTTTATTTGTTATCGTCATGATAAGCATGCAGGGCTACAGAGGAGAAAGAATTCAGGCCTGGAGAAATCCGGAGGCTTCATCAAGTGGTTTCCAGACACTTCAGGGTCTTTACGCTATCGGTTCAGGTGGTCTTTTCGGACGAGGTCTGGGACAAAGTATTCAGAAGATGGGAAATATACCTGAGGCGCAGAATGATATGATTTTCTCAATCATCTGCGAGGAGCTCGGAATTGTCGGAGCAGTCGGACTTATTCTTGTATTTGTAATGCTTATCTGGAGATTCAGATTCATAGCAGAGGGTGCTCCTGACAGATATGGTTCTCTGATAGTTATAGGCGTTATATCGCATCTGGCTTTTCAGGTGCTTATAAATATGTTTGTTGTTACCAATCTGATGCCTAACACAGGTGTGCCGCTTCCGTTCATAAGCTATGGAGGTACGTCGCTTGTATTCCTGCTTATCGAGATGGGAATTGTGCTGGCTGTTTCAAGGCAGATAGAACCATTGGGAAGTGAAGAGGAGAAGGAAGCTTGAGGAAGAAGATACATATAATTCCCATAATTATCCTTGTTATTCTTCTTGCCGGATTTTTGTACGTCAGCACCTATAATCTGAAAAATATAGAGATTAACGGCTGTGTGCTTTCTTCAGAAGAAGAAATAAGAACGGTAATAAAAAGAGATGCGACGATGAATAACACGATTCTTCTGTATCTCAAAAATAAAATGGGAAAGCTGGAAGAGATTCCATTTGTTGCTAAGGTCGATATAGAATTTGTCGACAAAAACTCAATAAAGGTTGATGTGTACGAGAAGTCGGTTGCGGGCTGTATCGAATATATGGAGAGTTATATATATTTTGATAAAGACGGAATAGTGCTTGAAACATCTAAGGATAGATTCGATGGAGTTCCTTATATAAAGGGACTTACAGTTCAGAGCTGGCAGATCGGTGAGAAGCTGCCGGTAGATAATAAGAAGAAGTTTGATATGATACTCAATATCACACAGTTGGTTGAAAAGTATGATCTTGATATCCAGGGGATTGAGTTTAAAGCTGACGGAGAGGTCGTGCTAAGGCATGATAACATCGAGATCGAAGTAGGCGATGGTTCAAATCTTGCAATTCAGATGATGAACCTCGGTAATATCCTGAAGGAGGTGGAAGGTAAGTCCGGAGTTCTTTACATGAAGGAATATAGTAATGACAACCCGACAGCTAGCTTTAAGGAAAAGTAAAAAAGTATTATGTTAAGTAAAATTACTTGCATTTTATATGAAAATCAAGTAATATGTGTAGTATGTATGACTAGGAACTAAAGTAGTATATTATTAAGGAGGAAGGAACCTTGCTTGAAATAAAGTCAAATGATGAGAAGAACCCTGCAAGAATACTTGTTATCGGAGTAGGTGGAGCAGGAAACAATGCAGTAAACAGAATGATAGACGAAAATGTTGAGGGTGTAGAGCTTATAGCAATCAATACAGATAAGCAGGCACTTTCACTCAGTAGAGCTACAACAAAGATCCAGATAGGTGAGAAGCTCACAAAGGGACTTGGTGCCGGAGCAAAGCCTGAGATCGGAGCAAGCGCTGTTGAGGAAAACAGAGAAGAGATAAATGATATAATTAAGGATGCTGATATGGTATTCGTAACCTGCGGTATGGGTGGTGGAACCGGTACAGGTGCTGCTCCTATAGTTGCGGAGATTGCAAGAAATCTCGGAATACTTACAGTTGGTGTCGTTACAAAGCCATTTTCATTCGAAGGAAAGCCTAGAATGGCAAATGCAGTAAATGGTATCGCTAAGCTTCGTGAGAATGTTGATACACTTATTGTTATTCCAAATGATAAGCTGCTTCAGATATGTGATAAGAGAACAAGTATCCCGGATGCTCTTAAGAAGGCTGATGAGGTTCTTCAGCAGGGTGTACAGGGTGTTACAGACCTTATCAATAAGCCTGGTCTTATCAACCTTGACTTTGCAGATATCCAGACAGTTATGCGCGATAAGGGTATCGCTCATATCGGTATCGGACAGGGCAGTGGAGATAACAAGGCTGTTGATGCTATCAAGCAGGCAATGGATTCACCACTTCTTGAAACAACAGTTGATGGTGCTACAGATATCATCGTTAACTTCTCAGGTAATGTTGGAATCGTTGAAGCATATGATGCTATCACATATCTTTCAGAGGTTGCCGGTGAAGAGGCAAACATCATCTTCGGTACAGTTGATAACGATGTAGCCGGTGAGGATGTAAGTATCACAATCATCGCTACAGGACTTGAGGATGTTGAGAAGGGTACAGTTTCAATGCCAAAGGCTAAGAAGGCTGCGCCACAGGCTCCTACATTTGGAGTTCAGAATCCTACAGTAAGCACAGGAAAGAAGGCTACACCAATTCCACTTAGCTTTGGTGCTCCTGCACAGGATGATGCTAAGACAGATGACGTAGTTATTCCTGAGCCAAAGGTTGATATTCCTTCATCAGGTAATAATCAGAGTCTCAAGATTCCTGATTTCCTTAAAAGAGGATAATTAATAATTATATAAACAAAGATTTGAAGTTAAAGCCGACAATGAATCTATTGTCGGCTTTACTGAATTATTATCGGAGAGTTTGTTATGGTTAGTGTAATTATTCCGTATCATAATAATGAGGATACACTGGAAAGGGCTGTCAGGTCGGTTCTCGAGCAGACATATAAAAACCTGGAGGTTATCATTGTAGATAATGGCAGTGATGAACCGTTAAAAACGGAAAATGAGCTTTATATGGATCCTCGTGTGAAGACTTATATTACGCCTGAGCTGCTTGGTGCTTCCGGGGCGAGAAATGCCGGAATAAAGCTTGCAACGGGAGAGTATATAGCATTTCTTGATGCGGATGATTATTGGGAAAAGGATAAGCTCGATAAGCAGCTCAAGGTGATGGAGAGATTCAGATATAAGGGCGAGGCACCTGTTATCTGTTTCACCGGCAGAGAGCTTGTTGATGAGAATGGAAATAAGCTTGGCAGATATATAGGCTGCAATAAAATAGTTGATTATAAAATGCTTCTCAGAAGCAATCAGATAAACTGTTCATCTGTTTTGATAAAAGCATCAGTGCTCGGCGAGATGACATTTCCAAAGGGGAATCTTCATGAGGATTATGTGCTTTGGCTGAAGCTTCTTCAAAAGGGAGGCTACGCGGCAGGTATAAACCGTCCGCTTCTTAATTACCGGGTGAGCAGTAAGAGTAAATCAGGAAATAAGCTGAAGTCTGCAATGATGAACTTCAGAGTTTATAGATATTTGGGATTTGGTCTTTTCGAAACGATGCTTCATATGTTAACATATACGTTGGCTGGAATAAAAAAGCATTATTTGTGATAGGGAGATAATCATTATGGAACAAAAGGGTAGAGCAGAAATACTGCTTGAAGGTCTTAGAACAAGAGTACAGGATGCACCTTCTGCGACATTACATCAGGAAAAAGCTGTTCTTGAGAGAGAAGAGCTTCTTAAAATAATAGATAATGTTACTGAGGCTGTTAAGAATGAGCTGAAGGCATATAGAGAGGTAAATGATAAGAGAGCTAAGATCCTTAAAGAGGCTAAGGCTGAGGCTGAGGAGATACTTTATCAGGCTGAGAGAACAGCCAGCAGAATAAGAGTTACCAAGAGAAGAGATGATGAGCCGCCTGCAT
>CACYJP010000092.1 GCA_902774725.1 uncultured Lachnospiraceae bacterium | reverse complement strand
CACAAAGATTAGTCACCATGTCTCGACGGTTTATGAGCATATCAATCTGGACCCCTTTGTGATCATCGTCTCCGTCAATACTCCATACAGAAACTTCAGAAAGAACTCCGGATATTCCGAGTTTCTTTTTTATTTGCGTGGTATGATCCTTGCAAATTTGTTCGAAGGTAAGACCGGCCCATGCTGTGCGTGAAGGAGATGCACCCATGTTTGACCAGAAGTGTTCATCCTTGCCGTAATTGTTCTTTATATATTTGAAGTAGAAGAGCGTGTAGTAATCTGACAACTGGTAAACTTTTGTTTTCTTTCCGTAGAAATCATTAATTCTGATAAAACCTGAGTATTCAAGATTAAATAGTATTTCGGAAAGCTTTCCGTTATTTGGAAGTTTTGTGGCAGTCTGAATTTCGTTTCGAGTAAGTCCACTTCTTTTAGTACTTAGTGCCTCAACGACCTTGATATATTGGTCGCTGTTGCTAAATAAGGTTTTATAAAGGAACATAAATTCGTCCCATAGTTCTGATCTCTTCCTGAAGAATATATTATCAATATTTTGATCATAAGTAAGAGAACTCTTTAGAAGACTTAAATAATAGGGGATGCCACCCATGATCATGTAACATTCAGTGATATAGTATCTAGACCATTCGATACCTTTCTGCTTCAGATATTCCTCAGTTTCGTGAAGCGTAAATGGTTTCAGGTATAGCCTGCAGGTTAAGCGACGATATAAACCACCGACATTCTCGTCAAAGTTTTTTCTCATCCATGAAGCTGCTGAACCACATACAATAAACACCAGATTCTTTCTTGAATTGGCCCATCCATTCCAGAACCACTCAAAAGCGGTCATAAAATCTGATCGTTGTGTATCCAGCCATGGCATTTCGTCAAAGAAAACAACTTGTTTTTCTTTGTCTGATAAAGTCAGGATATATGACTTAAGAAGAGCAAAAGCTTCCATCCAGTTTTTTGGGATGGGACTTTCGCTTTGTGTCTGGCTATTATACTCTGTTATAAAGTTTTCGAGCTGTATCTCGGCAGGTTTATTATATATTCCGGTTATTTTGAAGTCGAATCTCCCGTTGAAAAAATTGTTTATCAAAAATGTTTTTCCGACTCTTCGTCTTCCATATATTCCAATAAGCTGAGGTTCTGCGCTTTTTAGGCATTCATTTAGTCTTTCATATTCATTTTGTCTGCCGATTAAAACGATATCTTCCATTGAAACGACCTCCATTCTTTGTGTTTATATAATAATAACATGTTATGCGACTAAATAAAAGCTCTATTTAGTCGTAAATGTACTTAAAAATATCTAATCGCGACTAAATAGAACTTATAATCGGTCTAGATTGTTCAAAACGAATTTATTATACTATTTCCAGAATCGTATTTACCATCAGGCCGTTTTGCTTTGTATAATAGATATCAGGATAGTTATAGTAATAAATGGCATTAATGATGCTGAAAAAATTGACTCAATAAATAATGATAGCTTTGACAAAAAGACAAAGCTTTCATCGAGTAGATCAACACTGACCAGAAAGATAACATTTGGTATTGGATAGAATGAGAATATTAGGCTATAATGGTATATAAGCTACATAGAACCGAACGCTGAAAGGAGACAGGATGGAAGAAAAAAAGAAATATAATAAAACGTCGATATATATGGGTGTGGACAGTTTTTTCTCCCTCGCCATTTTAATAATATCTCTGTCAATGACAAGGCAAACGTTTGCTTCAAACCATGCTGTAGGTCTTATGGCGGTTCTTATGTTTGTGATAGGTGTGGAAAATGTAATTCGGGGGCTTATTACACGTGGTAAATCAAAGCTGTCTGAATACAGGTTTTACTGTCATGCGGTTCTTTATGTGCTTCTGGGGGGAATAGTAATCATAACCAGCGGCAGTCTTACTGCGATGAGGGTGTTTGTCGCGGCTTTATATCTTATCTTTGCCTCAAACCGGGTAGTATCTGTGATTTTGAATCATAGGATTTATAATATTATTTTTCAGGTTCTGTTTATGGGAGTGCTGGTATATGCGCTTTATATGGCTTTTGGAATCTCAGGTGAGTTGGGTGGAGCAATCATTGAAGCGTTTATATTCATTCCTATAAGCGTTTGGGCTATTTTTCATATACTTGCCATTTCATTCTACCGTATTCAGGTGGATACGCTTCTTAAAATAGTAAAAAGAACCTACGCGCTGCAGGTTCTTTTTGGTCTTTTGATGATTATTGTAACATTTTCGTTTGTATTTCAGATGTTTGAACCGGCTATGTCAAAATATTCGGATGCACTCTGGTACTGCTTTGCTCTGGTTACTACCATAGGCTTTGGCGACATAGTTGCAATCACGCCGGTTGGAAGAGTGATGTCCGTATTCCTTGGCATATATGGTATTCTGGTCGTTGCAATGATCACATCCGTAGTCGTGAACTTCTATAATGAGGTCAGAAACGAATCGGATGATTCACGGTGAAAGTGGCAATCCGCTGCTGGCTAAATCACATATGATATGATATAAATATTCAATCTCCACGATGATCATAGAGGCCACTCCGACAATAGGGATAAATATATCAATAATAACTCGTCTGTGCTTTCTTGTGTAAGAAAAGAGCAGCATAAACGGAGCAAGCCACAGCATTGTGAACATATCTCCGAAGCCCCATTGGTTGATTTTCATTGCCCATGAAATAAGCTGATCAAATGATTCCAAGCTATTATCTTTTGTAATGCCTGATGTAAAGATGGAATTAAGTACGTTAAATGATATCTTATCTATAATGGCAAATACAACAAAAGCCACAACAAATATCAAGGAAAACTGAAATGAATTTGTGTTGGTTTTGAGAAATGCATTATAGTCCTCGTGTGTTTTTCCTCTGCGTATGAAAACCTTTTCACGGTTTTTCATGATAAGTACCAGCACGGTAAACATCAAAAACATTACAGGGGGTTTTGTAGTAAGGAATGGAAATACAAAAAGCGGAAGCTTAAATGCACCTGTAGTTGCGCCGATTTTCAAAATGTTTGATACGATTTCATAAATGATTGGTAACAATGCAAATAATCGAAAAATTATGATTTTCTTTCCTGAAAATCTTTTTTTAGGCGTATGGTTTACAAAGAACATAAAAAGTACGCATAAAAGGATATCAATAAAGATATTGAATTCCAGATGCCCTGATCCCTCCGGTCCGCCTGTGATCAGACTGCATATAGTTTTTTCTGCAGAAGCTCTTGACTCTTTGGTAAAGGAAGTGAATACACCTACCGCATATCTTTCTACAACGAAAAAATAGAGTATGGCAATTCCAAGTGCGGCAGAGGCATACATGATGATCATTTCTTTGTAGCGTTCGCGTCCGTCAAGGATGATAGCGAACACTGCAATAAGAAAAAGCGGCATAACAAGATAAGAAAGATTGTCTATTAGACTTATGCCGATCGGGTTTATCTTTTTTCCGGCAAATGTTCGTTCCTGAATATATGAGGTATATGCCTGTGATACGACCAGAAGTACCCATGCCAGAATTCTCAGGTGACGATAGGAAAGTGGGCCTCTATATCGGATGTCGTTCTCGATAGTTACCTCGTCCATTCTTTTTAATCCGGGAATCTTATGAATGAAACTAAGCCGGTTAGATTTCTTGTCCTTCATACATTTAATTCTCCTTCGGAGTAGTTACACAATTTCAAGTATAGTATTTACCATCAGGTCGTTTTGCTTTGGATTCATGAAGCAGAGCCTGATGTATTTTTTTGAAAGGCCCCTTATATCATCGCCTTTTCTTATTATGATTCCACGCTTGTTGCAGTGAAGTGCAACATCGGCGGAGTTGATATCATCTCTCAGAAGCTTGACAAGCATGAAGTTTGCATCAGGCTTGAACAGCTTGATTGTTTTGCTGGTCGACATGGCCAGATATACGAGTGAACGCTCGGTATGAATAATGGACTGTGACTCCTTGATGTAGTCTTCATCCTTGAACATGTCCGTTACTGCAATCGCAGAAAGCGAAGCCACGTTGTTCTTTGTTGTGATAAGATCGATTATTTCTCTATATTCGTCGTTGTTGATGAGAGCATAAGCAAATCTAAGTCCCGGAACAGCGAAGAATTTAGAAACACTTCTCAGTACAGCTATGTTATCGAAATCATCGATAAGTCCGATTGCTGTATAATCCAGGTGATTATCCAGGAATTCTATATACATCTCATCAATCAGGAGGAAGATTCCTTTTTCCTTGCAGGCAGCAGCCAGCTTCTTTACATCCTCCAGTTCAACCTTCTTCGATGTAGGATTGTTCGGATTACAAAGGACAGTCACATCTATATCATCGGAAAGAGTAGATATGAAGTCGTCCATATCCAGAACAAAGTCCTTCTCCTCATCCAGGTCATAGAAATCAAGCTCAGCATTAAAGGCCTTGAATACATTTTCGTACTCAGAGGAGCTTGGTGATATGAGCTTTACCTTCTTTGGTGTTATGAGAGCTGCAAAAAGCTTGAGCAGATCGGTTGAACCATTGCCTATAACAACGTTGTCCAGTGATACATTTACGTACTCTGCAACGGCTTTTTTAAGCTTTGTATAATAGATATCAGGATACTTTACGATAGATGAGATATTCTCTTTTATCGCCCTTTTTACAGACTCAGGAACTCCGAGCGGATTAAGATTTGCATTAAAAAGAACTGTTTCATTTTGTTCTATTCTGAGTGGAGCGTTGTTCATGATACTTTTCCTTTGTATTTACTGCTTATTTTTGCTATAATAGATTGACTTACTTTGTTTTTTTCTACCAATAGGTACATTTTACATCATGTTACTTTAAAGTTGCAAGGGGTTTTGTAAAATATGAAGGCAATAGTTGAACAATACGCAAAGGGGCAGTTTAAGATAGATCGCCCCGAGGTAATCATTTCTGAGACCAGCTTCAAACTTAACATAGAGGCTGGTACACTTTATGAAGGATCCTTCACTGTTAAGAGCACGAATGACTTCCCTATAAAGGGTATCGTGTACGACAGTAGATACCTCCTTCGTTTCGAGGATCATAGCTTTATAAGTAAGGATTTTACCGTTAAGTATACTTATGACGCTACCTGTCTCGAGCCAGGACAGAATTTCCGTGGTCATATAAATGTAATCACAGACGGTGGTGAGTGGAGACTCCCATATGAAATAAATATTGTTCAGCCTTGCGTAAGACATTATGACGAAAGGATTGATGACCTGTTCAAGTTCGCTTCACTCGCAGAGAGATATAGATAAAGAAACCGTAATTAAGAAGACCTATGAAAGCCTTCTGGAAAGCCGTTCCGTCAATCAGGCGATGGAGGAATTCCTCGTTCTTGTATCAAAGAAGAGAACGGTTACTCTTTCCGTACCGAAGGCAAAGCTTGATATAGAGATGCCGACAGAAACAGAGAGCATCACAGTAGACATCTCAAAGAATACCTGGGGATATACATTCTCGGAGATACGCAGTGATTCTGAGTTTATCATCCCTTCAAAGAAGACCATCTCAGCAAAGGATTTCAATGGAAATGTATGCTCGCTGAAGGTTTTCATATCCCCTGAGCACGTACCGGAAGGTGAGAACTCCGGAAAGCTCATTATTGAGAATATCTACCAGAGGATCGAGGTTGATATTCATCTGTCAAAGCCGCTTCTCGCAAGACCTAACCAGGAGCAGAGAAGAAAGTACCGTGAGTACAAGAAGAGCAAGATAGAGATCACAAGAGATTATCTCGCATTTAGAATGGACAGAATGTCTCTTGATGAATATGTAAAGAGAAATATCGAAGCGCTGAAGCTTCTTAATGAAATCGAGCCTGAGGAGGACCTCTACAGACTCGGTATCATGCATATGAATATACTGAACGGTGAGTACAGCAAGGTTGAGCAGGAATTCCTGCGTATCGAGGCCGACGTTGATAAGGAGAGCATGAGCTCACAGCAGCTTTGCTACTACAACTATCTGAAGGCTATGATTCAGAAGGATGAGGAGGTCACCAAAAAGACCGCTCATCTTATAAGAAGAAACTATCGCACAGAGGATCCGAAGATGTTCTACTTCTGGCTTCTCCTCTTTGTCGATAAAACATATATGGATGACAAGAATGCACTCTATAGAGAGCTTTCTCAGATGTACGATGACGGCATCAACAGCCCGATCATCTACTTCGAGCTGTGCAACCTCTTTAATTCCAATCCAATGCTTCTCAAGAAGCTTAGTTCATTTGAAATAACAACTGTCAAGTGGGGACTCAGAAACAAGTTCATCTCCGATGAGGTTCTTCTTGAGTTTGTTAAGCTTGCAGGAAAAAATAAAGAATTCAACAAGCAGATATTTGACGTTCTGCGAGAGATATATGACAAGAATGAGCAGGAGCTGAGAGCGGAGAGACGTAAGCTCGCTGAAGAAAGAGGCTTTGATGAAAATGTCATCTACGATATACCTCTTGAGGAGGAAGACTCCGGCTCACGCATCTCATCTATTCATGATTATGATGATGAATCTCTTGATGGAATGGACTTCGAATTCGGAAAGTACGGAGAGTCTGAGCTGGGAAGCGTAGAGGATGTCTCTGATGAGGATGAAGATGATCTGAAGGAAGAGTTCGAGTTCATAAATGGTCTCAGCCCATCAGTTAAAAAGGGTGCAACCAAGATAGATAACAGCCCTGTTGAAGAGATGGAGAAGGAGACTGACGCAAGATTTGATGCAGCGGTAAGAGCTGATGCGGCAGAAAAGCTTACCCGTCGTGAAAGCGAGAATCTTGAGGTTCTTTCAAGTATATGCTCGATGCTCATTTCAGCAAACATGCTTGATTACAAGTATCACAGATTCTACAGAGCGGCAGTTACAAAGAGTCTTAAGTTTATAGGACTTAATGAGTGCTATATAAGAAGTATGAACAAGTCCAGATATGAGCTGATACCTAATTCAGTGCTTATGTATCTGAACTATAAGAATACACTTACTGAGGATGAGCTTGCATACCTATATGCTAACGTTATCTTCAACAAGTCAGAGCATATGAAGATATATCATGAGTACGCTCCGACTATGGAAGACTTTATGGAGAACATGATCGTTAAGGGCAAGGTAAATGATGACCTTACAGTCATCTATGACGAATTCCTTGAGCCTGAAAATGTAAGCTCCATGTATGCAGGAAAGCTTATCAATATCATTTTCAGAAGAAAGATCGTCTGCAACAATAAAAAGGTTGCGGCAGTAATCGTAAATCACGAAGAGCTGCAGGCGGTTCAGAGAATTCCTCTTGTAAATGGTGAAGCATATGTCGAGATACTTTCCGACAACGCATCCATTATATTTGAGGACAGAAACGGAAACAGATATGCCGGATCTATTCCTTATCATTTTGAGAGGATAGTTGATGAGAAGGCATATATGCCTATATGTAAGGAATACAGCCCAAGAGACTACAGAGTTCTTCTTTATAACTATGAGAGTCTTGGACAGTTTACCTACAAGAATGCGAAGGAAGTAAATGCTGCAAGAGAGATCATCCAGTGTGATGAGATATCCTATGATTATAAGCAGCAGGCCTGCCTGAATATAATCGAGTACTACCATGAGAATCTTGATACAGACGTTCTTATCAAGTATCTCAGCAGACTTGATATAGAGTATCTGACTCACGCAAATGCAAGAACTATCATCACATATCTCATCGATATGAATATGTTCGATAAAGCGTTTGAGGCAGTTAAGCTATATGGATTTAACGAGCTGGATGTTAACGAGCTCTATCGTCTTGCTGACTACGGTGTTACGGATTCAGAGGGCTTCATAAATGAAAACCTGATGTCTATCTGTATCAACCTTTATAAGACAGGAACCGTAAATGCTAACATCCTCGGCTATCTTGCTTCTAACTTCAAGGGCTCACTTGAAGAGCTTGCAGATCTCTTTAAGCTGGCAAAGGACAAGGTTGCTGACATAGGTCATCTGGCAGAGAATACACTTGCACAGATGATGTTCGCAAATACATATATAGAATATATCTACGATGTGTTCCTTACCTACTACAGCGGAAGAAGCAGAGGTCTTGTAGTTAAGGCCTTCACCAGATATTCGGCACACAACTATCTGGTAAATGATGAGCAGGTTCCGAACTTCATCTTTGATGCGCTCTTCCAGGAGGTAAGAAAGGGCAACATAGATGATGAGATATCAATAATGGCGCTTCTTCTTTACTTCAGTAAGCTGGAGCGATTCTCAGAGGAACAGAGAAAATGGATAGTCGAAAATGTTGAGAGGTTCGTTGATGCAGGAAAGATCCTTCCGTTCTTCAAGAACTTTGCATCGTTTATCAGACTTCCTCAGGATATATTCCTCAAGACCTATCTGGTATACAAATCAGAGAATCAGAGACAGGTTTACGTCAAGTACAGCTTTGACACAGGAACAAGGAATAAACAGAAGACTGAGAGAAAACGACTCGAAGAGGTTGTCAGCGGAGTATATGTTATGGAATTCGTTGTGTTCCATGGAGAGAGACTTGTGTACTCTATCGAGGATGATCCAAATGGAAATGCCAAGATAGTAGAGAGTGAGGTTCTCAAGATGAAGTCATATAATAAGAACAATCTCAGCCGATTTGAAAGTATCAACTCCATGCTGGTTAAGCAGGAGATGCGTAAGGATAAAGAGCTTCTCGAGGATCTGGATGTTTATATCAATACCGTCCATCTGTTCGAGGAGACACTGAAGATCTTATAATTTGGAAAGCATTTAAGAAAGGAAGTCTGAGTTATGGCAGACATTTTCTATATCGGAATGGATCTGTGTTCTGATTTTACGCAGCTATCCTATTACAATGATATAAAGAGAGAGCCGGAATCGGTCAGCCAGCTGAATAACAAAGAGACATACCTGATGCCAAACATCCTTTTCTACAGCACAGATACAGAACACTGGTATGTTGGCGGCGAGGCTTCTGAGGCCAGATTCAACGAAAACGGTACTGTCGTCGATGGTATATTTGAAAATATTGGAAGCGATGAGAAGATTGTGATTGAAGAGAGGGAGTATACCTATCAGGAGCTCTTTATGATGATGGTAAAGCTCCATATAGATTCATTTCTCTATCGTTACGAGGCTGCAGAGATAAAGAAGCTTGTCATTTCCGTTGATGATTTCAATGTGCAGATATTCCAGCTGCTCAGCAGACTTTATAAGGATATGGGGATTCCTAAGGATGCGATCGAGATAACCTCGCACCTGGACAGCGGACTTTTCTATATCTTTAATCAGCCGACAGAGCTCTGGAACAACAGTGTGGCACTTTATGATTACAGTGCCGATGGACTTAACTATTACAGAATAGATATACAGAAGAATAAGGACCCGAAAACGATAACTGTCGTCCATGAGGATTACACAGAGCAGATGTCACTTTCGAAGTATGGAAATGACACATATCAGATGGATATCGATTTTGCGAGAATTGGCGAGTATGAGAGTAAGAAGGCTTACATCTCTGCTGTATTTCTGACAGGCGTCGGTTTCTCAAATAAATGGATGAAGAAGTCCACAAATGTACTCTGTCAGGGAAGACGTGTTTTCGTAGGACAAAACATCTACACCAAGGGTGCCTGCTACAGAGCCGTTGGCGGAGAGTATATGTCATTTTATGAGGACTACTTCGTAGAGACAAAGGAGAATATCCTTTCAGATATAGGCATCGCACTTGGAGATGAAAAGGATACATTTGTCCCTATTGTAACCGGTGGAAAGCAGTGGTATAACACACACGGAGAGGTCAGTGTTATTCTTGATGACACGGACGTTATCACGATCGTTTACAAGAATCACAAGACGGGTGAGGAAAAGAGAGAGACAGTCCGAATTCACGGACTTCCGAAGAGACCTAACAAGACTACAAAGCTAAGTGTTGAGGTCGAGTTTGACAGCCCTCATGAGGGAGCGGTCATCATCAGGGATCTGGGCTTCGGAAAGCTTTTCCCTACAACAAACAAGATATATAGAAAGGAGTTTGATATCTAATGGCACAGTTGATACTCTGTAATTCAAAACCTGCAGAAACTCCTTTTACATTTCTCAACACAAAGGTTGAGATATATACCTATGAGGAGCTATGCTTCTACATCTATAACAATACAGTGCTTATCAGCAAGTCTTCACTTTCAGACAAGCTCTTTGAGTGGATAAGAACAGAGCTTGGAATGGAAGAGCTCGCAGACAAGCTGATAGGACTTATGAACAAGACTACATTTGCACAGGATCTTCTGATTGAGATCCTCAGTGCAGGAAATTATTATACGGTCGAAGAAATAAAGACCTATGCCGAGGCATGGCAGAAGTACCGCAAGCTTGATCCACTTCAGAAGGCAAAGCTGAAGGCTGATGGTTATCTGGCTTATCGCAGATATATCAAGGCGGCAACCTTCTACGATGATATCATCCAGGAGACAGACGAGAACACAGACCGCGTCTTCCTTGGAAATATATATCATAACCGTGCAGTTGCGGCTGCAAATAATATGGATCTCGAAGAGGCGAAGGAGTATTTCATAAAGGCCTACGAGCTGAACGAGAATCCTGATTCGTTAAAGAGCTATTTCTATATAGTTGCGCTTACCTCTGATACAGCTACCCTTCGTACAGAGATAAAGCATCAGGGACTTCCTGAGGACTACCTCGATGAGATACTTACCGAGATAGGAGAGTCCAAGGATGACGTCCGCGAGATGACTATATTTGCGATGCTGCAGAGAGCGGCATATAACAAGATGAATAAAGATATGGCGGATTATGATAAGCGAATGGATATCATTCTCAGCGAACTGAAGGATGATTTCCGTGAACAGGCGATATAAAAATCTCATTTGGGTGTTTTGTGAGAAAGCGTCTGATAACATATCCTCAAAACACGCTCCGCTTACTAGAGTTCGACCATCGCTCTCTTCGAGTCAACCGTTTGCACCGTCGGCCCAAGTTTATTGGTTCACGGCACGCTGCAGCGCCGAGCTGCAAAGCAGTTGACCACGAGCTCGGTCTCACTAAGTAGTGCTCCGCTATCGTTTTTCGGATACGCCATCAGACGCAGCCGAAACAAGACCACCACTACTTGTATAGACGCGCGAGTGTTTTATCATTCTCGCTACGAGGATAGAATCATCCTTCGTTTTGTTGAGAATGATTGTAGAAAAATGAGAATGGCGAGGAAGACTTAGATGTTTCACGAAGGACCATTGCGGGTCTCGGCGCTTAGCGATTCACGAGCGTAAGCAAAGTGAGAGCTTAGCGTCCGCTAGGGGTACACCGCACTGGGCGGGAGCCATGTCCTGAGGGGAACATCGTAAGGCTGACGAGCAATTATATAAATAATATAGAATGAAACCATGGAGGAATGATAAAACATGAGTAAGGAACTTGATAAGACATACAGCCCTGAGCAGATCGAGGGCAGATTATATAAGAAGTGGCTGGACAAAGGCTATTTCCACGCTGAGGTAGATAAGACAAAAAAGCCTTTCACTATCATGATGCCACCTCCAAATATCACTGGACAGCTTCATATGGGACATGCACTGGATAATACAATGCAGGATATCCTTATTCGTATGAAGAGAATGCAGGGATATAATGCACTGTGGCAGCCTGGTACTGACCATGCAGCTATTTCTACAGAGGTTAAGATCATCAATGCTCTTAAGGAGCAGGGAATAGATAAGGAAGAGCTCGGAAGAGAAGAATTCCTTAAGCGTGCTTGGGAGTGGCGTGCAGAGTACGGCGGACGTATTGTTAATCAGCTGAAGAGAATGGGTTCATCAGCTGACTGGGATCGTGAGCGTTTCACGATGGACGAAGGAAACAATAAGGCTGTTAATACTGTATTTAAGAAGCTCTATGATAAGGGCTGGATATATAAGGGCTCACGTATCGTAAACTGGTGCCCTGTTTGTCAGACATCTATATCAGATGCTGAAGTTGAGCATGAGGAGCAGGAAGGACATTTCTGGCACATCAATTATCCTGTAGTAGGAGAAGAGGGAAGATACGTTGAGATAGCTACAACTCGTCCTGAGACTCTGCTTGGTGATACTGCGGTTGCGGTTAATCCGGATGATGAGAGATATGCTGATATCGTTGGAAAGACTCTGCTTCTTCCGCTTGTTGAGAGAGAGATTCCGGTTGTAGCCGATTCGTATGTTGATAAGGAATTCGGAACAGGCTGTGTTAAGATCACACCTGCTCATGACCCTAACGATTTTGAGGTTGGTAAGCGTCATGATCTGGCTGAGATCAATATAATGAACGACGATGCAACTATTAATTGTCCTGGAACCCGTTATAACGGTATGGACAGATATGAGGCGCGTAAGGCTGTTCTTGAAGACCTTGAGGCTCAGGGACTCCTTGTAAAGACTGTTCCTCATACACATATGGTAGGTACACATGACAGATGTGGTACTACAGTTGAGCCACTCGTTAAGCCGCAGTGGTTTGTAAAGATGAGTGATATGGCTATCCCGGCTAAGAAGGCTGTAGAGGATGGCAAGATCCGTCTTGTTCCTGAAAGAATGAATAAGACCTACTATAACTGGCTGGATAACATCCGTGACTGGTGTATCTCAAGACAGCTCTGGTGGGGTCATAGAATTCCTGCGTGGTATTGCCAGGATTGTGGTGAGACTATAGTTGAGATGCAGGAGCCATGCTGCTGTCCTAAGTGTCAGAGTAAGAATCTGAAGCGTGACGAGGATACTCTTGATACATGGTTCTCATCAGCTCTTTGGCCATTCTCTACAGTGGGCTGGCCTGATACAGAATCAGAGGACTATAAGTACTTCTTCCCTACAGACGTACTTGTAACCGGATACGATATCATTTTCTTCTGGGTTATCAGAATGATATTCTCATCACTTGAGCAGACAGGTGAGATTCCGTTCCATACAGTTCTTTTCCACGGTCTTGTAAGAGACGATCAGGGACGTAAGATGAGTAAGTCGCTCGGAAATGGAATAGATCCGCTTGAGGTAATAGATAAGTATGGTGCTGACGCTCTCAGATTTACTCTTATCACAGGTAATGCTCCGGGTAATGATATGAGATTCTATTGGGAGAGAGTTGAGGCAAGTCGTAACTTTGCCAATAAGATATGGAATGCATCACGTTTCATCATGATGAATATGGAAAGTGCAAAGGAAGCCGGTATTACTGACGAGGATATCGCAAAGGTTACTTTGGATGACCTTACAATGGCTGATAAATGGATAGTTGCAAAGGCTAACAGCCTTGTTCGTGACGTAACAGATAACATGGAGAAGTACGAGCTCGGTGTTGCTGCTGACAAGATCCATAACTTCCTTTGGGATGAGTTCTGTGACTGGTATATCGAGATGGTTAAGCCAAGACTCTGGGCAGATGATGACAAGACAAAGGCTGCAGCTCTTTGGACTCTTAAAGAGGTTCTTTCAATCGGACTTAAGCTGCTTCATCCATATATGCCATTCGTAACAGAGGAGATATATTGCACACTTACAGGCGATGAGTCAATAATGATCGCTCCTTGGCCGGAATTTGATGAAGCAAGAGACTTCGTAACAGAGGCAAATAACGTAGATATTATCAAGGATGCGGTTCGTGCTATTAGAACAGTTAGAACAGATATGAATGTTCCACCTTCAAAGAAGGCGAGCGTTTATGTTGTTTCAGATAAAGAGGACATTAGAAGCGTATTCGAAAACAGTCTTTCATTCTTCGGAAGTCTCGGATATGCAAGTGAGACTCATGTACAGGCTGATAAGACAGGAATAGATGACGATGCGGTTTCTGCCGTTATTCATAATGCGGTTATCTATATTCCTTTTGCTGAGCTTGTTGATGTAGAGAAAGAGCTGGAGAGACTCGGAAAAGAGAAGACCAGACTCGAGGGAGAGATTAAGCGAGGAGAGGGAATGCTTGCAAACCCTAACTTCGTTGAGAAGGCTCCTGAAGCAAAAGTAAATGCCGAGAAAGAAAAGCTTGCCAAGTATAAAGAAACTTATGCTCAGGTATGTGAAAGAATAGAGGCACTTAAGTAATGAAAAATGAGAAGTCTTTGAGGAGAAAGATCCAGTATATAATACTGATTCCGATAATCCTCGCTATTTTGCTGACATGCGTCACTATATATGTGAATGGGCTTGAGAGCAAGGTTGGTACATTTAGCCTTGCTATTCTGGTTGTGTATATAATCATATCGATAATCATTTATCTCAGAATGATTCCGTCGGTTGATTCTGTCGTGCTGGACTATTCACTGGAGCAGGGAAAGATTCAGAAGGAGCTCTTAGCAGATCTGGAAATCCCATATGCCATAATGGATACCTCAGGCCACATAA
>CACYJP010000091.1 GCA_902774725.1 uncultured Lachnospiraceae bacterium | reverse complement strand
ATCGGACATGGTGCACTTGCAGAGAGAGCACTTGTTCCAGTTCTTCCTTCACCAGAGGACTTCCCATATGCAATCCGTGCCGTATCCGAGACATTCGAGTCTAACGGATCAACATCACAGGCATCTGTATGTGCTTCATGTATGGCACTTATGGCAGCCGGTGTTCCTATCAAAGCTCCTGTTGCAGGTATCTCATGCGGACTTGTTACAGGTGAGACAGATGATGATTACATCGTACTTACAGATATTCAGGGACTTGAGGACTTCTTCGGAGATATGGACTTCAAGGTTGCAGGTACTAAGGAAGGTATCACAGCTATCCAGATGGATATCAAGATTCATGGTCTTACAGACGAGATCATTAAGGGTGCCATCGCACGTACAAGAGAAGCTCGTTTCTTCATTCTTGATGAGTGTATGCTTAAGGCTATTCCTGCTCCTCGTGAGACAGTTAATGCTTATGCGCCAAAGATCGTATCTCTTCAGATAGATCCTGAGAAGATCGGTGATGTTATCGGTCAGAAGGGTAAGATGATCAACTCTATCATCGAGGAAAACGATGTTAAGATCGATATCGATGATGAAGGAATGGTTTCTGTATGCGGAATCAATCAGGAAGGAATCGATAATGCGGTTAAGACTATCAAGCTTATCGTTGAGCCAATTGAGATAGGAAAGACCTATGAGGGTGAGGTTGTCAGAATCATGCCATTTGGTGCATTTGTTCAGATAACACCTATCAAAGACGGAATGATCCACATATCAAAGCTTTCTAAGGAAAGAGTTGAGAAGGTTGAAGATGTTGTCAACATCGGAGACAAGGTAAGAGTAAAGGTTCTCGGAATCGATATGGGTAAGATAAGCCTTTCACTCAAGGATGCTGAATAATTAAACATATCCTGTTATACACGGGATTCATCTTGTTATTTATGGGAGACACTATATATGCAATTTGGATTTTTCGATGAAACAAAAAAAGAGTATGTTATAAACAGACCTGATACACCGGCGCCATGGGCCAACTATCTTGGCTCGCCGGAGTACGGTGCTATCATTTCAAATAATGCCGGAGGCTACAGCTTTGAAAAGTCCGGAGCCAACGGAAGAATTCTCAGATATGTATTTAACAGCTTTGATCAGCCCGGTAGATATATATATCTTAGAGATAATGAGACGGGAGAGTTCTGGTCTAATTCATGGATGCCTGTCGGAAAGCCTCTTGATACATTTAAGAGTGAGGTTAGACATGGTACTGCTTATACAGTTATCAAGTCCGAGTATCAGGGTATTAAATCAGAAGCTACCTATTATGTTCCACTTGATAAAACATATGAGGTATGGGCAGTAAAGGTAACAAATGATTCTGATAAGGCAAGAGACCTGACGCTTACTGGATATGCTGAGTTTACTAATGAAGGAAACTATGAGCAGGATCAGGTTAACCTGCAGTACACACTTTTTATTACAAGAACTTACTTTGTAAATAACAGAGTTAAGCAGGTAATAAATGAAAATGTTAATAAATCATCTGTTAACGGAAGTACGGTAAAGCAGAGATTCCTCGGCCTTGCTGGTGCTCCTGTGTCATCATACTGTGGTGATAAGGAGTCATTCCTTGGAAGCTATCGCAATTATTCAAATCCTATCGGAGTTGAGACAGGTGATCTCGGCGGAGATATGAACTTCAATCTTAACAGCTGTGGAGCGCTTTCTTCAAAGGTCAGTCTTGCTCCGGGCGAGTCAAAATATCTCGTTTTCGTTGTAGGAATGAAGTCTGATGAAGAGGCAGAGGCTATCCTGAACGGCTATAACAATGCTGAGGCTGCTGTAGAGAGTGATTTAAATGAGCTTATTACATATTGGCATGGAAAGCTCGCTCACTTCCAGGTTAAAACACCAAGTGAAGAGTTCAATACTATGATAAATACATGGAACGCATTTAACTGCTTCATGACATTTATCTGGTCCAGAGCTGCATCCTTTATCTATTGCGGACTTAGAAATGGCTATGGCTACAGAGATACAGTTCAGGATATTCAGGGAATCATCCATCTTGATCCTGATATGGCTGCTGATAAGATCAGATTTATGCTTTCTGCTCAGGTTGATAATGGTGGTGGCCTTCCTCTTGTTAAGTTTAATCACAATGCAGGTCATGAGACATGTCCTGATGAAAATGATGAGAATTCTGTATATGCTAAGGAGACAGGTCATCCGTCCTATAGAGCTGATGACGCTCTTTGGTTATTCCCTACAGTATTTAAGTACATCTCAGAGTCGGGTAATCTTGGCTTTATAGATGAAGTAATAACATATGCTAACAAGGATGAGGGAACTGTTTATGATCACCTCAAGCGTGCGATAGACTTTTCGCTCAACAGACTTGGTAATCACGGTATGCCGGCCGGACTTCATGCTGACTGGAATGATTGTCTGAGACTTGGAAAGCAGGGTGAATCAACATTTGTTGCATTCCAGCTCTATTATGCATTTACAGTTATTAAGAAGTTTGCTGAGCATAAGAATGATACTGAGTATATAGCTTATATCGATGAACAGCAGGAGAAGCTTGGAAAGATTCTCAGCGAGTGCTGGAATGAGGATAGATTTATCAGAGGCTATATGGAATCCGGTAAAGAGATCGGTAACAGAAATGATCCGGAAGCAAATATGTGGCTTAATCCACAGAGCTGGTCTGTTATCAGTGGATTTGCAAGTGAAAAGCAGTCAGACCTTGCGCTTGAAAGCGTACATAGAGAGCTTAATACTGATTATGGCGTAATGCTTATGGCACCTGCATATAAGGAGCATGCATTTGACGGAGCGCTTATGCTTCTTTTCAATGCTTCTACGAAGGAGAATGGTGGTATATTCTCACAGCCACAGGGCTGGATCATTCTTGCTGAGTCACTTAAGGGCCATGGTAACAGAGCATTCGAATACTTTATGGAAAATGCGCCTGCTGCTCAGAATGACAAGGCAGAGATCAGAAAACTGGAACCATACTGCTATGGACAGTTTGTTGAGGGTAAGGACAGCCCTAAGCATGGACGAGCTCACGTACACTGGCTTACAGGTACAGCTTCTACTGTAATGGTAGGCTGTGTTGAGGGTATCATGGGAATGAGACCTGACTTCTATGGCCTTAGAATTGCACCTTCAATACCTTCTGATTGGAAGGAATTTGAGATATCGAAGGACTTCCGTGGAAAGCATCTGTCAATCAAGGTGCTTAATCCAAATGGGGCTGAGTCCGGATTTAAGAGCCTTACTGTAAACGGTAAGGAGCTTTCGGATAACTATATCCCTGCTGACATGCTCGAGGATGAGAATGAAGTTGTCCTTCAGATGTCGTAATTTAGATACTTATTGATTATTATTCCCCTCCGCAAACTATGTGGAGGGGTTTAAAGGTGTTTAATAAATGGCAACTACAAATAACAAAAGAACAAATAATAACAAAAGAACAACAAGTAATAACAAAACGAACAGAAAACCCAACAAGAATACTAAGGCTTATGCAAAAATGAGGGAGCAGGAGCGTTTAGAGGCTCAGACTCCACCTGAAAATAAGCGTGAGATATACACAATCGTTGTATTTGCTATAAACCTTATATTGCTTCTGGGTTCTTTTGGCGTTTGTGGAAAAGTCGGAGACGCTGTCAGCGGATTTTTCTTTGGACTTTTCGGTTCGGTTTTCTATGTTCTTCCTATAGTATTCTTTATCGCATTTTGTTTTTTAATGGCCAACGGACCAAAGCCTAAGCTCATAAAAAAGCTTATCTGGTCAACTGTGCTTTTTCTTTCCGTCGCATTTATCTTTCAGCTTGTGGTCGGAACAAAGGGTGTCGGAGTAAAAGAACTGTACTTTGACGGATACTCAGACCATAGAGGTGGAGGAGTTATATTTGGCGGAATTATAGTACTTATAGCTAAGTTCCTCAGCAGAGTCGGTGCAGTAATTATCTCAATACTTCTTATGCTCATATCGATAATTGAGATAACAAATGTCAGACTGAGCCAGGTTTTCAAAAAGCTGTTCTCATTTGATTTTACAAATGTACATCAGGTTGATGAAGACTATGAGTATGAGGATGAATACGAAGATGATGATGAGGATATAATCCTTGAAAAGGTAAAGGACAAGGATATACTCGGAAGCATCAGAGTTTTAGATAAACCGAAGAAAAAAGAAAACCCGCCTAAGAAGAAGAGGGACAAAAGGGTTAATGCAATTGTCCCGGATGAAGAGGTTCATGAGCTGATTTCTAAGGAAAAGCCTAAGGATTTCTTTGAGCTTGATCCTCATAGTGATACATATACTGATCCGCTTGGAAGCGATACATACTACAATGAAACCAGTGGCAGAGTATCTGAGAATTTCCCAATCACAAACTCTGCAGATATACCTGAAAGGTCTTCTGCAAGAGGTTCTTCCAGAGATTCCAGAGCTTCTGAAAGAACTTCCGAAAGAGCTTCTGAAAAAAATTTCGAAAGAACTTCTGAAAGAGCTTCTGAAAGAGCTTCCGAAAGAACGAAAACTCCTTCAAAGGCTGCCGTTTCTGCTGAAGAGCTTATGAGTTCTTCTGCTGTGGAACCACAGCCTGAGGTTGAAAAGGTTACAAAGTATGATACTCAGAAGGCGACTGCTGAAATCGGCCAGGAGATATCCGCTCAGACACAACCGAAGAAAAAGTATACATTTCCTCCTATGTCACTTCTTAAGTCGGGAGGAAGAGTTGCATTTAACAGAAGCGGAGATGCAACGGTCAGAGATACAGCGATTACTCTTAAGTCAGCACTTGAGAGCTTTGGTGTAAATGTTACTATTACGAACTGTAGTGTCGGCCCATCTATTACAAGATATGAGCTTCAGCCGGAACAGGGCGTGAGAGTAAACAAGATAGTTTCTCTGGAAAATGATATCAAGCTTGCGCTTGCTGCAACTGATATAAGAATAGAAGCTCCTATACCGGGAAAATCTTCAATTGGTATAGAGATTCCGAATAAAGAAAACCAGATGGTTTACTTCCGTGATCTTATAGATAATGACGTATTTGCAAGATTTAAGTCAAATGTCGCTTTTGCTGTAGGTAAGGACATAAGCGGTCAGATCATCATCCACGATATCGCAAAGATGCCTCATGTGCTTATAGCAGGTTCTACGGGTTCCGGTAAGTCGGTTTGTATAAATACTCTTATTATGAGTATTCTTTATAAATCATCGCCTGAAAATGTAAGAATGATCATGGTTGATCCGAAGATGGTTGAGCTTACAGCCTATAACGGTATTCCTCATCTTCTTATTCCTGTTGTTACAGATCCTAAGAAGGCGGCAGGTGCTCTTAACTGGGCAGTTGACGAGATGACAAGACGTTATCAGCTCTTTGCTAACTATAACGTAAGAAATCTCGAGGGCTTCAATAAGAAGGTCAAGGAACAGGGACCTAATGAGGATCCTATGTTCAAGCATATGTATCAGCTGATTGTTATAGTAGACGAGCTTGCTGATCTGATGATGGTTGCTCATAAAGAGGTAGAGGATTCTATCGTCAGACTTTCACAGCTGGCAAGAGCTGCAGGAATTCACCTTGTAATTGCAACACAGAGACCATCTGTTGACGTTATCACAGGTCTTATAAAAGCAAATGTACCATCAAGAATTGCATTTATGGTTTCGTCAGCTGTAGATTCAAGAACTATTCTCGATATGGGCGGTGCTGAAAAGCTTCTCGGAAAGGGTGATATGCTTTTCTATCCTACAGGTTATACAAAGCCTATCAGAGTGCAGGGTGCCTTTATTGATGATGATGAGGTTGTATCGGTTGTCGAGTTTATAAAAGAGCATTATGGAGAGACAACCTATGACGAGACGGTATCTCAATCGATAGATTCATCTAATATATCTGGCGGAGGAGATTCATCAGGAGGTGGCTCGGATGATAGCAGCAGATATGATGAGTATTTCGAGGATGCCGCAAGATTTGTTATTGACAAAGATAAGGCTTCAATTGGTTATCTTCAGAGAATGCTTCGAATAGGCTTTAACAGAGCTGCTCGAATTATGGATCAGCTTGAAGAGTTTGGTGTCGTTGGACCTGAAGAAGGAACTAAGCCAAGAAAGATACTTATGAATATGTCTGAATTTGAAGAAAGACTTGATTCTATGAGTTAGTTTTATTATGATACTCTGGTTACCCATTAATGGGCAGCCGGATATCTTGTAAATATAAACTGTTTATATAATGAAAAGGAGAAATTATGAAGACAGACATCCAAATCGCACAGGAAGCTACAATGGTTGATATCAGAAAGATAGCTGAGAAAATTGGAGCTACAGAAGATGATATCGAAATGTATGGAAAGAGTATGGCTAAGCTTAGCGATGACTTTATCGGTAAATTAGCTGATAAGGAGAATGGAAAGCTTGTACTTGTTACAGCTATTAACCCAACTCCTGCCGGTGAAGGAAAAACAACAGTTACTCTTGGACTTGGAGATGCTATGAGAAAGCTTGATGTTAATTCTGTAGTAGCTATCAGAGAGCCTTCTCTTGGACCATGCTTCGGTATTAAGGGTGGAGCTGCCGGTGGTGGATATGCGCAGGCTGTTCCTATGGATAAGCTCAATCTACATTTCACAGGTGATTTCCATGCGATTACATCTGCTAACAATCTTCTTTGTGCTATGCTTGATAATCATTTACTTCAGGGTAATGAGCTTAGAATTGATCCAAAGAGAGTTGTTATAAAGAGATGTCTGGATATGAATGATAGAGCTCTCAGAAACATCACAGTTGGTCTTGGAAAGAGACTTGATGGTGTAGTAAGAGAGGATCACTTCTGTATAACAGTTGCTACAGAAGTAATGGCAATCCTTTGTCTCGCTGAGAATCTTGAGGACCTCAAAGCAAGACTTGGAAGAATCATAGTTGCTTATAATTATGATAATGAGCCTGTTACAGCTGAGCAGCTTAAAGCTGTCGGAGCTATGACAGTTCTTCTTAAGGACGCAATAAGACCAAACCTTATACAGTCACTTGAAAACAATCCTGTATTTGTACATGGTGGCCCATTTGCTAACATCGCTCATGGATGTAACTCAGTAAGAGCTACAAAGCTTGCACTTAAGGCAGCTGACCTCGTTATCACAGAGGCAGGCTTCGGTGCAGACCTGGGAGCTGAGAAGTTCCTTGATATCAAGTGTCGTATGGCAGGTATTAAGCCTGATGCAGTTGTTCTTGTTGCTACAGCAAGAGCTATGAAGTATAACGGCGGTGTTCCGAAGGATGAGCTTAATAATGAGAATGTTGAGGCTCTTAAGAAGGGAATCGTAAACTTAGGAAAGCATATCGAGAATCTTAAGAAGTATAACGTTCCTGTTGTTGTAACAATCAACAAGTTTGTTGCAGATACAGATGCAGAGGTTGCTGCAATAAAAGAATTTGTTGAAGATAAGGGCTGTCGTTTCGCTATCTCTGAGGTTTGGGAGAAAGGTGGAGATGGTGGTATCGAGCTTGCTAAGCAGGTACTTGATGCTGTAGAGGAAGGAAGCCCTGATTTCAAGTTCCTTTATGAGGATAGCCTCAGCCTTAAGGAGAAGATTGAGACTATTTCAAAGGAAATCTACGGCGCTGATGGTGTTGAATACAGTCCTGAAGCAAACAATGCTCTTAAAAAGCTTGAGGATCTCGGTTTCGGAAATGTACCTGTATGTATGGCAAAGACACAGTATTCACTTTCTGATGATCAGAAGCTTCTCGGAAGACCTACAGGCTTTAAGGTAAATATCCGTGAGGTTTATGTATCTGCAGGTGCAGGCTTCGTTGTAGCAATAGCAGGTCAGATAATGACTATGCCAGGACTTCCAAAGAGTCCAGCCGCAGAGAGAATAGATGTATACGAGAGTGGAGAAATCGTAGGACTTTTCTAAATAGATATATTAATTACTCTGTTTTATATGGAAACAGAAAAACAACCGGGAGATAAAAATGGCAGAATTAATTGATGGAAAGAAAATATCTCAGGATCTGAAGGATGAGGTAAAAGCTCAGGTTTCTGAACTCAAAGCTAAAGGAGTGGAAGTTACTCTGGCTGTAATACTTGTCGGTAATGATCCTGCGTCGACAGTTTATGTAGGTAATAAGAAGAAGGCATGTGAGTATACAGGAATTATTTCTAAGTCATATGAACTGCCTGAGGAAACAAGTGAAGATGAGCTTCTAAAGCTTATCGATGAACTGAATGATGATGATAGTGTAAATGGAATCCTCGTTCAGCTTCCGCTTCCAAAGCAGATAGATGAGGATAAAGTTATAAGAAGAATATCACCTGATAAGGATGTGGATGGGTTCCATCCTGAAAGTGTCGGAAGACTCAGTATAGGAGCAAAAGGCTTTGTTTCCTGTACACCTGCCGGTGTTATTGAACTTCTTAAGAGAAGTAATACTCCTATGGACGGAGCAAATGCAGTTGTAGTAGGAAGAAGTAATATCGTAGGTAAGCCTATGAGTGTTCTGCTTCTCAGAGAAAATGCTACAGTTACCATCTGTCATTCACATACAAAGAACCTGAAGGAAGTTTGCAAGAATGCTGATATCCTTGTTGTTGCCATTGGACAGCCTAAGTTTATAGATGGTTCTTATATCAAGGAGGGCGCAACCGTAATTGATGTTGGAATCCACAGAATAGATGGAACAAAGAAGCTTTGCGGTGATGTTGATTTTGAAAGTGCCGAGAAGATTGCAGGTAAGATAACACCTGTTCCCGGTGGTGTAGGACCAATGACTATAGCAGAGCTTATGAATAATTGCTATTTATCTGCAGTTATGCAGAATTCATAGCTTGAGATGATCTCAAAGGAAGCTTAAAGTAAGGAAAACTATGATAAATATACTTCTGGTCACACTTGGCTGTGATAAGAATACGGCTGACAGCGAAAGAATGCTGGGGCTTATTGATAAAAGTGAATATGGCTTGGTTTCAGATCCGGAAGAGGCTGATGTTGCAGTTGTTAATACCTGCTGTTTTATTGAGTCAGCAACCCAGGAGAGTATTGATAAGCTTATCGAGCTGGCAGAGCTAAAGCAGGGACGGCTTAAATATCTCATATGTACCGGCTGCATGGCTCAGAGATATAAGGATCAGATAGAAAA
>CACYJP010000090.1 GCA_902774725.1 uncultured Lachnospiraceae bacterium | reverse complement strand
AAGTCAATAAACCCATATCAAACCCATATCATAGGACATATAAAGCAACAAGTGCAGCGATATCGATGATTGAAATAATAAGCGAACCTCTTTTGCTGATTATTCCACCATCAGTATCCCTGTACGAAAAAAGTGCGAAAATAAACGCGGTCACTGCCATAATCAAAGCAACAAGCAAAACTGCACCTATGGCATCAGGAACATTTCCCTTTACTACTATTGAATAAACTATTGAAAAAACTATGCAAACAAATGAGGGAACGCCGAAAATAAGCGATATCACCGCATCCTTCGCCATAACCTCATCTGAGAACTTATAACCCTTTTTCTTCCTTAATGCCACGAAGCGTCACCTCTCATAAGCCTGAAATATCTTAATCAATTACCATCTTACACAGCCGCGTATCTCACTCAGATTCTCTATACCCTGAGCTTTCATAAAGCTCTCGATACCTTCAACTACCTTGATGGTTGTAAACGGATCATTAAAGTTTGCCGTTCCGACAGATACAGCAGTTGCACCGGCCATAATAAACTCAATCGCATCTTCAGCATTTGCTATTCCACCCATTCCGATAATCGGAACATCAACAGCAGATGCAACCTGATTGACCATACGAACAGCAACAGGCTTTACAGCAGGACCTGAAAGTCCACCCGTTCTGTTAGCAAGCGCGTAGGTTCTTCTATAGATATCTATCTTCATACCGGTGATCGTATTGATAAGAGAAAGCGCATCAGCACCGCCATCTACTGCAGCTCGAGCCATCTCAGCGATATCAGTTACATTTGGGCTGAGCTTCATAATGATCGGAGTTTTTCCGCACTTCTTCTTCAGCTTCTTTGTTATATCATTCAGAGCCTTAGTATCTACGCCAAATGCAATACCACCCTCTTTAACATTCGGGCATGAAACATTTATCTCCATAAGATCAACATCATCTCTATCAGCAAGTCTCTCGACGCAGGCCTCATATTCCTCTACCGAATGACCACACACATTTACAATAACCGCCGTGTCGACACCCTTCAGAAACTTAAGATCTCTACTGATAAATGTATCAAGTCCGGGATTCTGCAGACCAATTGCATTTAGCATCCCTCCATAAACCTCGGCAACGCGAGGCGTTGGATTGCCCTCCCACGGAGTGATTGCAACACCCTTGGTAGTTACAGCACCAAGACGCGAAAGATCAACAAATTCACTATATTCCATTCCGGAGCCGAAGGTTCCCGACGCAACTGTTACGGGATTCTTCATCCTTACTCCACATATCTCTATCGATGTATCTATCATACTCATTTTCCTTTTATTTAAGAATTATCTATCAAGCGAAAGCCCGGCGGAGCTTACAGCTCTACCTCATCAACTCTGAAAACAGGACCGTCTACACAGATTCTCTTGTTATTAACCTGAGAATGCTCATCCTTCTCAGTTGTCTTACAAACGCAGGCAAGACATGCACCGATTCCACAGGCCATTCTCTCCTCAAGAGATATCTGAGCGTCCACATCCTTCTCATAAGCATAAGCCTTCACAGCTCTGAGCATCGGCTTAGGACCACAGGAATAGATCATATCTCCGTTAACGCCATGCTCCCTAGCAGCATCGATTACAGTTCCTTTAGTACCGACACTTCCTGTATCGCTTGAGATAAAGACTGTTGCCAGCTTCTTGAATTCATTCAAGAGAAATGTACTATCACGATATCCGAGAATAACTGTGATATCATCCTTCGAAAGACCCTTCTGACTGAACTCACGTGCAAGCTGAAGCATCGGTGGAATACCTATACCTCCGCCCATCAAAACAGGCTTGCTTGAGTCTAAATCATAACCATTACCTATCGGGCCGATCATCTCAAGTGTATCGCCCTTTTTATAAGAACTGAATTCCTTAGTTCCGGCACCAACCGTTCTGTATACAAGCCTTATACACCCGCCCTTTTTATCCACCTCGCAGATACTTATAGGACGAGGAAGAAGCCTCGCGGAATCCTTAGAATATAGCGACACAAACTGTCCACTATGCGCCTCGGCACTAACCGAAGGACACTTAAGCCACATACTATATATATCTTCAACAAGAAAATCTTGCTTTATTATCTCTCCTGTAACCTTTTTCATGTTATCTCCTAATTTTTATATACTTAAATATTCTCGCGAATATCAGTGAGCATATCCTCTACTGCTGCTCTGGAAGCATCAGCATAGCCCTCTGCGCCGAATGAAGCGTACTTCTCGTTCTTATATGCAGCAATAATTCCTCTTGAGGAATTAACGATTGCTCCAAGGCCATCCTCATTGAAGAATCCCTTAAGATCCTTACCGCTTCCACCCTGCGCACCATAACCAGGCACAAGGATATAAGCCTTAGGCATAAGCTTTCTGAGAGCAATTCCCATCTCAGGATATGTGGCACCTACAACAGCTCCGACGTTGCTGTAATCGCCATCCATACTTGTAAGTCCCCACTCGTTTACCTTATCGGCAACTATCTCATAAAGTGGTCTTGAATCATCTGAAATGATTCTGTCCTGGAACTCTCCCGAAGAAGGATTAGAGGTCTTTACAAGAACAAATATACCTCTGTCGTTTTCGTTACATACATCTATAAACGGCTTAACACCATCTGATCCAAGATAAGGATTAACAGTTACTATATCCTCATCAAAAGGAACTATTTTTTGATCACCGATCTGAACTGTTCCGATATGGCCCATAGCGTAAGCACCTGATGTAGAGCCTATATCTCCTCTTTTGATATCTCCTATAACAACGAGTCCCTTTTTGTGAGCATAGTCAACCGTCTTCTTATATGCAGCAACACCAGGAACTCCAAACTGCTCATACATGGCAACCTGTGGCTTAACAGCAGGGATAAAATCAGCACATGCATCCATTATTCCAACATTATATTCATAGATAGCCTCAGCTACAGCCTCAAGTGTGTAACCCATTTCCTTATAATACTTATTCAGTATCTGCTCGGGTACAAAAGAAAGCTGTGGATCAAGTCCAACAACTACAGGTGCATTTTTTTCTTTAATTCCATTAATGAGCTTTGAAATCATTTTTTTCTCCTTATGCATTATTCTAGAAATTCTATGTTATCAACCAACTTCTGATTATACACGATATCAAGATATTTCTCAAGCAACGCGCGGTTCCTGCGAGATACCGAGATACCCCTGTCATTATCGCTTAGATATATCTTCTTTGAATCAAAATATCTGATCCTTCCGACATTTACAACATCAATAGGATTTACTACGAAAAAGTCGCACATATCTATAGATTTAATACGCTCTTTCGCTATTCTGGAATCCATTAATACAACCTTTTCCTCATAAACAAATCTGTAAAATCTGGAGTGTTTTTCATATCTTGTCAGCCCCTTCGTTGATAAGCATTTAAACCCTAAGCTGTTTTCATTTATAAGGAATTCGTTTTTTGAGTTAATCCTTTTCAGAAAGTATTTGAGAAGTAATAACATATCCCATAAATCATCCGTATCTACAGCAAATATCTCTATCAATGATAATCTCCGATAGATATAAAAATGTATAGTTAAAAGGGACGGTTCTCCGGAGTTTAATACCGAAAAATCGTCCCTATGCTATCTTGTATATCAATTATCCGCCGTCACCACCGCCACCATCAGGTGGAGGAGCCTCAGTCGTTGCCTCAGTCGGCGCCTCAGTTGGTGCCTCGGTCGTTGCCTCAGTATTCGGATCAGGTGGAGGATTTCCTCCCTCTCCGGTCGCTGTGAAGTAAGCATATATAGTATGAGGTCCGCGAACTGCTTTAAATGTATACTGTGAAACAGGACCAACACTGTTACCATCAACCTTAACATCACTTATTACATAGCCCGGATTGGCTGTTATATAAAATGTTACATCGTCACCTTCCTGGAACTCAGGAACATTTGAAATAACACCACCTGTATCTGCCCAGGCCTCTATACCAAGTCCACCTTCAGCCTCCGGATGAAGAGGACAAGGTGTAGTAAATATATTCTGATCATATTCAAATGGAGCACCGAGTATAGTCATATTACCCTGATCATCATATGTAATAGGATACTCAGTAGTATCAGGACATGTATTAGTTGCCTTCATATGAGACTCATTACAGATCCTGATCGAATTTGTATGCCCCTTACATCTCTTCTTCGGCACATGCTCTTTATCACACCAGTCTGTACAGGTCGGACAACCACTTGTAGGAAGCAGTCCTGTCATCTTACAAACAGTAGTCTTCTCAAGTCCGTCCGGCTGATCCCAGTCCTTATCAGGAGAATGGCCTTCCTTCTCCGCTATGGCATCCATTATGTCACGCCACATATCCTTATGGTTATTAGTATTAACTGTTATATTTGAATCATATCCAAACCATACAGAAGCTGTATAGTATGGTGTCATTCCACAGAACCAAAGATCGTATGAGTTTGATGTTGTACCGGTCTTACCAGCACACTTGATACCTGACTGCATCTTTGCTCTGGTACCTGTACCGGAAGTAACAACATCCTTCATAGCATCTATAAGCTGCCATGCTGTCGTCTTCTTACACATTCTGTGTGAACGCTCTGACGGATCTCTGTTATCAATTACGAGATTACCATCATGATCATAAACTCTGTCATAAAATACAGGCGGGATATACTCACCCATATTGGCGATACCGGCATATGCCGCTGTTATCTCGAGGTTTGTTACACCGTGTGTCAGACCACCAAGCGCAGTAGCCTGCTGTATATCGGAGTAAACCTTACCGTCATAACCAACCTCTTTATCAACTATCGTTGTAAAGCCTTCATTGATGAGGTAATCATAAGCAACCGGTGGAGTAACATCCGTGATAGTCTCAACAGCAATAATATTCATCGAACGTCTTATCGCATCTCTCTGAGATGAAGGACCATCATATGTACCATACCAGTTTCTTACAGGTGTACCATTCGCGAATTCATAAGGCTGATCATTGAAGCAGGAGCAAAGTCCACCCTTTGTATCAATGAAAGGCAGGAAAGCTGCAAGAACCTTAAATGTCGAACCCGGCTGACGCATAGCATTTGTCGCTCTGTCGAATCCGAGGTTTTCTCTCTTCTCTCCTCGTCCACCACCGATAGCCTTAACATATCCTGTCTTCTGATCGATTACAACAAACGAAGCCTGTGGCTGCATAGCAGTCTTAAACTCTTCACTGACAAATGTACCACCTGTTTCATTTATCATTGCATCCTTATACTCATCCGCCGCAGCCCTTGCATCCTCCTCTGTTGGGTAGATGCTGCTGTACTTTGGATTGTCAGTCAGCTTTCTATAATAAGTAAGCAGCGTATTTGTATCATAGTTATGCGTAGTCACTTCATCCTTATCAAGGAGTGTCAGCTTGTAACTGAGGTTAACAGCTGTTGTTTCCGGATAGTATGAAGCATCATTTATCTTCTCATCAACGATTGCCTGAATATCATAATCCTGTACGGAATAAATACTATAACCGCCGGTGTAGATCTCCTCATAAGCCTCTTCCTCGGTCATGTCATACATTTTCATGAAATCCTTGCAAAGTGCACGCATAAGATCATCTGTATAGTATGAGTTATACTCAAAATTCTCATCATTTGTTTTCTTAACCTGCTTGATACGCTCGTAAACATCGTCATCAAGCGCCTTCTGATACTCATCCTTTGTGATATACTCAAGATCAAGCATCTTCTTAAGAACTATCTTACGTCTCTTAGCATTCTCCTCAGGGAACACTACAGGATCGTACTTATAAGGATTCTTTGTGATACCGGCAATAACTGATATCTCAGACAGATTCAGATCACCGATTGACTTATCAAAGTATCTGTTGGCCGCAGCCTCAACACCGTTACATCCCTGTCCAAGATAGATAGTATTCAGATAAGCCTCAAGTATCTGCTCCTTGGTATATATCTTCTCAAGATCGATTGCAAGATACTGCTCCTGAACCTTACGTTCTATTTTCTGAAGCTTGGTAGTCTCGCCCATACCAACGTTGAACACCTGGTTCTTTATGAGCTGCTGGGTTATTGTCGAAGCACCCTCGTTGAAGTTACCGGCAACAACGTCCCTAACAAGAGCTCTGAAGATACCACGTACATCGATACCATTATGCTTCCAGAAACGCTCATCCTCTATCGCAACAAATGCATTTTGAAGCATTACAGGAATATCATCAAAATAAATATACACACGGTTTGATGTAGATGTAGCAAGAGTATTACGTTCTTTATCGTTCTGATCATAGATAACAGTCTTGAAGCCCTTCGGCTTGATATTAACTGTTGTAACATCAGGAGCATCATCAAGAATACCCTTCATCATACCAAAACCGGCACCTGCAAGTATCAGCATCATAAGCACAAAAACAACAAGCAGGAGCTTAAATCCCGCTATGATTGCTCTTCTCTCATATCTCTGAGTTCTCGCAACAAGCTTTCTATGCTTTTTTTCTACATTTTCCTTGCTGAAATTCACTTTATGTGCCTCCGCTTATAGTCTCAAAAACCAATCTTCATTTTATCACATATTTAATGTCTTTGAAAGAGCTTTCTTGCAACGCCAACGAACTGCTTATTATCCTTTGTCTGAGCAAATATTTTGAGCAGATCTTCTGTAACATCTTCAGCCTTAAGACTGTGGAATCTTCTATGAATCATATCGCAGACCTCTCTTTCATCCTTTGAAAGAAGCAGATCATCCTTTCTCGTTCCGGACTTAGATATGTCAATCGCAGGGAAAACTCGCTTCTCCTGAAGATCTCTGTCAAGAACAAGCTCCATATTACCTGTGCCCTTGAACTCCTCGAATACAACATCATCAAGTCGGCTTCCGGTCTCGATCAGTGCAGTTGCAAGAATAGTAAGGGATCCACCCTCTCTCATATTTCTCGCAGCACCAAAGAACTTCTTAGGCATATGAAGCGCCGCAGGGTCAAGACCACCTGAAAGAGTTCTTCCGCTTGGAGTAATCGTAAGGTTATAGGCTCTTGCAAGTCTTGTAATGGAGTCAATAAGTATAACAACATCATTTCCGCTTTCCACAAGACGCTTAGCTCTCTCGATAACCATCTCAGATACTCTCTTATGATGATCAGGAAGCTCATCAAATGTACTATATATGACTTCAGCGTTTGGTCCTTCAATAGATTCCTTGATATCGGTAACCTCCTCAGGACGCTCATCTATAAGAAGAACAAGAAGATTCATCTCAGGATTTGCCTTGCTTATTCTCTTTGCTATCTGCTTAAGAAGAGTTGTTTTACCGGCCTTTGGAGGAGAAACGATCATTCCACGCTGCCCCTTACCGATAGGACTGAAAAGATCAACTATACGAAGGGATACAGGAGCACCCTCGTAATCCAGATGAATCCTTTCATCTGGGAAAATAGGAGTCATATCCTCAAATTTCATACGCTTAAGTATCTCTTCAGGGCTGTAGCCATTAACTGATTCTATATAAAGGAGTGCACTGAACTTCTCATTCGGTGCAGACTTACCTCTTATCGGCCCTCTGACTATATCACCGGTTCTGAGTCTGAACTTCCTTATCTGAGAAGGAGAAACATATATATCTCTGTCACCCGGCATATAATTATCGCTTCTTATAAATCCATATCCATCAGAAAGCACCTCAAGGATTCCCTCTGCAACCTCCTGCGGTGCAGATGGCTGAGCTGTTCCTTCAACTTCCTTTCCCTCGACCTCAGACTGCTCAAAACTCTCAGTCTTATCGACACGCTCAGCCTTATCCACTCTTTCAGACTTATCCACAACCGGTCGTTCCTGAGCCGCACTTGCACCCTCATTAGCAGCCTCGGCTGTGATCCTGTCGGTCTTCTCTACCTGATTCTGACTCTTCATTTTATCGATATTGTTAAGGAGCTCTACAAGCTCAGACTTCTTCACTCCCTTAAGATTTCTGAGTCCCTGGGCTTCAGCAAGCTCTCGGAGCTCGGATACTTTCATTTTCGCGTAATCCATATCGTTTCCTTTCTGATATCTTTGTTACATTTGTCATCTTTACAAATAAATATAATTAGCGTATTCTATAAACACTATGGAAAATCAAAATCTAATGCTTTATAAACTTATAATTTTATATATGCTCGATAGAATTGATGAATATACCCTGACTAATTCTCAGATCACAAGCTTTATTCTCGACAAAGGGTATACCAATCTCTTCAATATCCATGAATCAATAAGCGAACTTATAGATAAGGGATTTATCTCTGTCAGTACTATAAGAAATACTCAGCATTATCAGATAACCAACCTCGGAGAAGAAGCACTTCTCTACTTTGAAAACAGAATTTCCAATAACATCAAACAGGAAATCCGCGAATATTTCAAAGCCGAGGAAATCAATCTGAAAAAAGAATCAGAGATATTTGCCGACTATTATTTCGATGAGAATAATGAATATACTGTGGAATGTGCTATCAGAGAACGTCGCGAAACTCTGGTAAATCTCAAGTTCACTGTTCCGACAAAAGAGCTGGCCAGGTCCATCTGTGATAACTGGCGAACCAAGAGTACAGACATTTACCAGTATATGGTAAATGAGCTGTGGACCAAGGATTAAGAGATATCCTCAGGAGCATCCGGACGGATGAATCCTTCAATGATATCAAGAAGTTCTTCACGTCCCGTTTTCGTCACTGACGAGAATGGGACTATTTTTATTTCCTGCCCTGTTTGTTTTGTATATTCCTTCACCCCAAGCGTTTCCTTTAAAAGCTTTATCTGCTTATCCTTCTGGGAACGCTTTATTTTGTCCAGCTTTGTAGCTGCTATGATCGGGATAAGTCCATTAGACGTTATCCAGTCAAACATCATCACGTCATCCTTTGTAGGCGCGTGTCTGATATCTACAAGAAGAATAACAGCCTCAAGCTGCTTTCTTGTTTTTAAGTATTTCTCTATCATCTTTCCCCATTTGGCTCTTGCCTCAAGGGAAGCTTTAGCATATCCGTAACCAGGTAAATCAACGAGGAGGAATTCCTCGTTTACTTCGTAGAAATTAATCGTTACAGTCTTGCCGGGATTCGAAGAAGTCCTGGCAAGATTTTTACGATTAAGTAAAGAATTAATCAGAGATGATTTGCCCACATTTGACCTTCCTGCGAAGGCTATCTCA
>CACYJP010000089.1 GCA_902774725.1 uncultured Lachnospiraceae bacterium | reverse complement strand
TCCGGATAAAAGTCAGCCTTCATTTTTGTATCATTTATATCCTGTGCCCACTCAGCAAAATCATCCACAGCCTCCTGTGGGCGATATGCATCATATACCTTGAGACAGTAACCCTGCGTGGCCAGCTCATCATTTACATCCTTCAGCGCCGATGCAGCTTCCTTGGTCAGAATCCCCACCGGTTCCTCATACCCGTCTATTCTCTCTCCAACAAAGTTGTAGTCGGTATAGTACCTGATTTCCAGTTTGACCTCCGGAGCAACATCACTTATCAGAACAAAACCGGAAGCATCATCCGAATAATTATATCCATCATTTCGAAGTGAATAATCCTCAGTAGTTCGTTCTTCTGTCAGTTCCTCTGTAGTAGTCTGTGTTGTTTCCTCAGTTGTTTCTTGCTCAGTTTTCTTTTCTACGGTTTTCTTCTCTGTTGTCGCTTCAGTGGTTTCCTTCTCTGTTGCCTCAGTAGTACGCTCTTCCGTAGTTACTGTAGTCGTTTCAGCAACTGTAGTAGCTTCATCCTTCTTCGACTTGTCGCACCCTGAAACAATAAGAGTCAAAACCACGGCAATTAACAATACTTTCGAAATCTTCTTCATGTATCCGTTACCTATTTAGTCGATTTCCCTTCTCCAGCCTACTCAACCGGAATTCCATTCACTGTAAGATCTTCTGTTAATTCTATAACGAGACACTTTTTTCCATCGATAACTCTTGTATCGATTATATCTGTATGCTTGCTGCTAACGCGAAGCAGCATATTTTTATTTCTCACCTCGAAGTTTCTGACCGGTGCAACGTTATCTGCAAAAAGCTTTTCCTCGACCTTGATAGTCGGGATATACTCAGCACGCTCGCTTGATTCAAAGTCGTCTTCACCTATCTGCTTTTTATGGATCTTCTTCATGTCGAACTGCTCGTCAAACTTCTTATCGAAGGTTTCAAGCTTTTCTTCTGACACACCGCTTTTTTCAAATACATCCCTCATTGATTCTTTATCGAGGAATACAGTTTCTCCGACTGATTCGGACTTTTTGTTTTCGACAGTTTCCTTGAGATTCTCCTGAATCGAGAGAACTGTTTCGATGCTTGATTCATCACCCAGCACCTCGGATACAAATTCTGTAAAGCCTTCCTTCTGCTGCTTCACAGGAAGTGTGGCTGATACATCCAGTACCTTCTCGAGAAATGCATCCTGAAGCGTATTTGCTTTTCTTCCGTAATAAAGAATCGCATCATCATCTGTGCTTCTGTCATTAAAGGCCGGGAACAAGAATCCATCATCCGGAAGCTCTACCGCGAAGATCTGTCTCAGTGTATGTATCTCACCCAGAGCATCATCAAAGCCAAGTCCCGGCTTTGTGAGCTTCATCGGACATATACTGCAAAGTATATATCTGAATACTTCGTCTGATGCGTCGTCCATCTCTATTCCGTCTGTCGTCATTCCCGGGATATCATATGCCTGATAAATCATAAGTATCAGGAAGTTACCCACATGGTCATAGTTTTCTATCACCTTGTCATAGAAGCCTTCCAGCAGTGAATCATCATTTAGCTCTGAATTTCTGATTTTATTTAAAAGTGCTCTTCCACTATCTGATGCACCCTCTGTATCCTCAAAGCTGAGGTCCTGCAGATTCTTTCCGGGAGTGCCTGAAAGTGTTTTTCTGAAGATCTCCAGGTACTTATACATTTCCTCATCAGGAAGATTGTAGAACGGTTCATTAAAGGTTTTCACCTTTTCCTTTTCTCCGTTTACATAGCAGCCTGCGAGTCTTAATATCCCGCAGTCTGAAATAGTATCAAATAGTGATTTGATCTCGTTTATTTCTTTTTTAGTCATTTTACTTTTGTCCTTCTTTGGTTATTTAGTGTTATGACATAAACGTTAGTAGTCACATCTCTCATTATACTGTTTTGTCCGAATATCGGCAAATCCTTCTCGGCTATATAAGCAGAAAACACTATCGATTGACAGCATCTCATATAGCGAATATAATAACCGCTTGGAAAATCAACGTCAGAGGTCACATCAAAAATGAAGGAAAAAGCTTTACACATACTTAAAAACGACACTATTCTTATCGTATCCGGACTACTCGCACTTGTCTCATGCTTTATCATCACACCGGACAGCAAATATCCGGAGTATATAAACTTCCGTGTGCTTGCCATACTCTTTTCGTTAATGCTCGTGGTTAGTGCGCTGATAAGAATAGGTACATTTGACTATCTGACTTCAAAGCTGCTCGGAAGAATCCGTTCCGAAAGGTATATCTCGCTCCTGCTTGTAATTCTTTCCTTCTTTATGAGTATGCTCCTCACAAACGATGTAACTCTCGTAACACTGGTCCCATTTGCCGTAAATGTACTCAAGCGATACAAGGACAGGCGAAGAACTATGTATACGCTCATTCTGATGACCGTATCGGCAAATCTCGGAAGCATGCTTACACCTATAGGTAATCCACAGAACCTGTATCTGTTTTCTCATTATCATATGAAGCTAGGCAGCTTTATAAAGCTTATGATGCCTTATAGCGTAGTATCTCTGGTCCTGCTTATCATCAGCGTTTTCATCCTTAACTACACAGATAAAACTCTGGATACAGCCGAGGAAAGAAAAACCGAAGCACCAAAGCTTGTTCCGCTTTTAATCTACAGCGCACTCTTCATCGTCTGTGTGCTTACTGTCTCAGGTATTCTGAACTATCTCATAATGCTGGGAATCGTTGCAGTGGTTATACTTATCTGCGACAGAAAAGCATATATAAATGTTGACTACGGGCTACTTCTTACATTTGTCTTTTTCTTTATACTGATCGGAAACCTAGGAAGAATCGAATTCATAAGCTCAGCTCTTTCTTCAATAGTCGGAAGGAGTCCAATGATGACAGCAGTTCTTTCCTCGCAGATAATCAGTAATGTTCCGGCAGCGATGCTGCTCTCCACCTTCACCGGAAACGGAAGCGCTCTTGTGATCGGTTCAAACCTGGGTGGCCTCGGAACACTCATAGCAAGCATGGCAAGCCTGATAACCTACAAGTTTTTCAACTCAATAAAAAAAGAAGGCGAGCATTATCTTCTCGCCTTCACTGTAATAAATGTTATCTTTCTTGCAGTGCTGATTTTGGTGTATGTGATCTGATAAGCACCCCCTTAAAAGCAAAGGTCAAACTATATCAAATCTTCTTCAATATCACCACACGTAAACAAGTTATTATTTGAGCCTTTTTTTATAGGTGTTATCTTATTACTTTACGTACGTCAAGTATCTTGTTTCATTTGTCAAAAATTAAGTATCAAAAAAGCCGCCATAAATGGCGACTTCCTAATTCATCAACTATGATTCTTCATCATCCTTTAATTGTTTCCATACCTTGCAACAAAAGCATTAAAGCCGCCGCTATGGTAAGGAAAATCTTTTTCCTCAACTCTGGCATAAAGCTTGTGCGATTTGCCGTCTGTTGTATCTATGGATATTCTCTTTACCTTTGAATTGAGTAAGGCAAATTTCTTAATTGTAATACCCTTAATGTTTTCAACCGGTATAAAGAAAAAGCTACCTTTATCAATTGTCATCTTGGATGGGCTGGATAATGTAACCAAACCGCTTAATGCTCCTGCTTTAAGATAGAATATACCTAAACCTCTTTCAGTCATATTGATGAGTAGGCCATCATACGGATAATCCATTCCTGCAGCAGCTCCGGCAACCTTCTGTTTGTCCTGGCAAGCTACGAAGAAAAAATTCTGATTTCCCAGTCCGTTGACACTCGCAAACAAAGCCTGCACTTTTTCAAACGTATTGAATTCTTCCATTTCTGTTTCTCCTTGTGTAAATATAGATCCAAATGTTCTGCTGTCGCAAAACATTTTGATTCTACATCATTATCCTTCTTATTTCAATCACTACTTGCTATGTCGCCAGCTGTCATTATTTAAGCATTTTTTCTATCCACTTATCCTCCACACCCGGGAGTATTTTTTTGAAATGTTTAAAGAGTCGGGGCAGCCCAGAAACCGTCCTTAGTATCATTGTACCAATGGCCGGGCGCCATATGCTCCTCTAGCGAAAAGCCCTCTATCTCATTTTCGAAAAACGGAACAAATCCAACCTCATCAATCAGACGGATCAGGTCCTCCATCGAATCTATCTTAAAATCATCAAAAAAGGTCATACTGGTTTATCCTTTGTTTTTCCCTTTTATATCAACCCCAGCCTCTTCAAACATCTGCTGCATTGTTGGGTTGTTCTTAGTAAGCTTCTTAATTGTTAAATCATCTAGTTTATTATTAGCCAAACGAAGATTGTTATCAGATGCAAGCAGTTCCTCCTTTACCTTCTGTAAATGGCTTATCGTTTTATCTATCTCATCGATAGCAGTGTTAAACTTCCTATTTGCCAATTCGTAATTTCGTCCGAATCTCTCCTTGAAGTCCAGAAGTGTAGACTCAAATGTGGACACATCTATATTTTTACTCTGCATTTCAACAAGAGCTTTTTTATCTTCCAGATTATTCATCGCAGCATTTCGCAAAAGAGTAATGACCGGGATAAAAAAATGTGGTCTTACAACATACATCTTCGGATACTTATGAGACACATCAACGATTCCTGTATTGTAATACTCGTTATCACCTTCTAGCATTGATACTAGAACTGCATATTCACATCCTTTTTCTCTTCTGTCCTTATCCAGTTCCTTAAAAAAGTCTTCATTCTTATGTTTAGTCTTTGTCTCGTCGTTTTCATTTTTCATTTCAAACATAATGGAGATATATTCTATATCATCCGAATAATCTCTGAATATAAAATCACCCTTACTACCTGATTTTATATCATTATCCTTCTCGAAATAAGCAGTTTGAAATGCAGCTGATCTGAGTTTATTGAATTCTTCCTCACAGAATCTCTCAAGGCTTTCTCCAACCATCTTTGTAGATTGCTGTAATTTGAACTCCTTCACTCTGGCAATTTCTTCATCCTTGTACTTTATTTCCTTTTCATGTATCTCATCCTTATTTTTTAATTCCAAAGAATATGTAAGTTCATTTTCCTTGATGGTATTTTGTAACTCTTTTACTTTTTCTTTCTCTTGTCTTACAGCATCCTCTACAGCGCGAGTATTATCCTTTTTTAGTTCTTTTATTTCTGAATCCTTCTCAGCAATAATTAATCTATGATCAGATTCTATCTTATTTATTTTTGCCTCTAACTCAGATATCTTCTTTTCAGATTCTGACTTTGACTTAAGAACCGCATTATCGATTACTGACTGCTGATTATCCTCTAATTCCTTTTTATTCTTTTCGACAAGCTTTTCAAATTCCTTATCCCTGATCTGACTAACAATAGCAGCATACCCCGACTCATCAATCGTAAAAACCTCTCCACAATGTGGACATTTGATCTGTTCCATACTTATCTCCCTTCTCTTTATAATAATTGTCTATATTAGATATCATTATAGCATAAAATGAATTACTTGAACGTCCAATAAAAAAGCCCTGCAGATTCTCATCCACAGGGCACTCATAACTATTTTTTATTCTGTTTCCATCAGATTTTTTCCAAGGATTGTAGTTATATCACCTGTTGAAATAACCCAACTGATTGATACTGATTTATCTCCATAGTGAAGCTTATATATAACCCAGGCACATTCACCTTGAAATTCGTGATAATCTATCTTGTCCGGCTCACCCAGTCCAAGCTTCTCCCTCGCGAAGTCTTTAACTGCAGTTTCGCCCTGATCAAGATACTTCTGAGCCTCATCCCAGGTATAGTCTTCAGCATCGACAAATACCTCAAGACCATACTTGTTGATTATCCAGTTTCCGTCTTCATTCATAGGTATATCTATCACATATGTCTTTGCATCCGGAGCATCACTTTCAGCCCATGTAATAGTGTAGCTATCCCCCGCCTCACCGAGGTCATCGTCTTCAGACCACTTTCCTCCATTAACATAGAAGCTCCATGTTTCATCAAGCTCTTCACCGTATATATCCTTGATAAGCTCTTTTAACTGTGCTTTAAGTACTTCTTTATCTCCAGAAGATACATCAAGACTAAAGTCTAAAAGCGCTACTGTATCAGCCTCTGAATTAACCTCCGCATTCTCAGCCTCTGAAGCTTTAACTTCATCCACTTCTTCAGAGGCTTCAGTTTCAGGTTCAGTTTCCTCGACACTCTTCTCAATTGTATATGTGTACTTAGCCTGGTAATCGATAAACTGAAGTATCTGTTCGTCTGTCATTTCAGCTTCCGGCAAATGTAACTTATTATCTTCTGCCACATAAGCTAGCTGCCCCGGCTTTAGTTCGCTGAGCTTATCCAGCAGAGCAACGCTTTCTTCAGGGAAAACTCCATTCTTATAATATTCATCCTGAAGCTTAATTAGCTTCTTTTTCTCAGCCTTTGTAAGCTCTCTTGTCATCGAATCGCCACAGGTATAGTAATCATCCGCTTCAAGAACTTCCTGATAACCTTCCTGCTCTTCCTGCGACATATTTTCAACACGGTTCTTGTAAGAAAAATAAGCAGCACTGGCACTACCGCCGCTGATAACTATAGCTCCAACTATGCAAAGCACCATAAGTGCAGAAGAATATCTGAACCTCTTATCAGAAGTTCTTTTACCGTTCTTTACATTTGTGATGATATCCTGTTTCATCTCGTCAGATATCTCTATATTGGATACAAGCTTTTTATTTATATCATATTCTCTCATAAACAATTTCTCCTTCTACATCCTTAGCAATCCTAAGTTCTTTTCTGGCTCTTTCCAGTCTTTTCTTAACTGCCGACTCGGAAATACCCAATATCCGGGCAACCTCGTTTACCTTGTAGCCTTCTATGTAGTAAAGGATAACCACACTCTTAAGCTTATATTTCAGATTCCATATAAGACTTAATATATTGCTTGTATCTGTATCCATTCCATCCGTAACACTGAAGCTTTCCTCCACCTCTTCAAGAGGAACTGCTGCATGTCTCTTGTGAAATCTCAGGAATTCCTTACACTTATTCTGTGATACCTTGATCAACCAAGCCTTCTTATGATCCTCAGACTCGAAATCCGGCGATTTTGTCATATACTTTATGAACGTTTCCTGCAACACATCCTGAACGTCACTATCGTCCTTAAGTATCAGAAAACAAATCTTGTATAACAAGTCACTATATTCAATTATGGTCTGTTCAACTTCTTCGTCCGATACCTTTTTATTCATGATCACCTCAAATCCCCCTTCACATTATACACGCCTGAAAGATCAAAAAGGTGACATTTTGAATCAACATTTTCTATATTTTCCGAGCATCAGAATATATCTAATTCTTTCACTTTGTCGATAATAGTCAGGTCTGCAGGAAGCCAGTCAACCGAATCAATCTTCTCCTTCGTGAGCCACTTTGCAGCCTCATGTTCTTTCAAAACCAAATCACCTTCCACGATGCCGCATAAGAAGCAATCCATAGACAAATGAAATGTAGGATAATCATATTCTATCGTGTCTATGTATCCTTCAACCTTGATAACAGTTTCCAGTTCTTCTTTAATCTCACGAACAATTGCTTGTTCAGGTGTTTCACCGTCTTCTATCTTTCCACCCGGAAATTCCCAACCATCCTTGAACTCACCATAACCACGTTGCGTAGCAAATATCATCCTATTTCCAAATTCATTTTCAGTCTCGATAATAGCAGCAACTACCCGCACCGCTTTCATAATGCTTCCATCATCCTTAATGCTGATATACTTACCCTCTTTGATTCCATTCTCAGAAATCCATTTTTCAGAAACCTCTTTTTGGGAACCATCCTCTAAGAGAAGAATCGCATTTGGTCCATCCGGATGTTCTTCACAGCCATAATCAGCCTCAATTATATCTATAATTTTGAAAACACTCATTCTCTTTCTCCAGTTATAATATTATTAGTCAATTGTCTTCCGGTATATCGACACCATCAACATAAAACTGAAGCTCCGGTTGATTGATTATTTCCATAGGTGGTGCCTCAACTCCTTCCGGAATAAAAATAGCCTCATATAAAAATGCATCCAGACATTTTACTGAAAGTTTATTTTGCATCCACAAAAGATCATACCATCTATCAAACTTTTTCCGATATCTTCAAATTGATCCAATTTAGAATAATCCATAAACTATCATCCCACACACTGCTGATACACATATTAACATTATAGGCGAGATTTTCTTTTTTATAAGCTTTCTTAATCCAAAATATAATCCTCCCAATACTATAGTTAAAGCAATAGCCGGGATATCAGGCACTGCCCCCGAACAAACATTGAAATTCTTCCAGATCATATATATTCCTGTTGCAAGAATAATACCTATAATACAAGGTTTTAAACCACTTAATGCTCCCTGAAACACTTTGTTTTTCAAAAGCCTCTTAAGTAAAAGCATTATAACAAGTATTATTAGAAAAGCAGGAAGAACAACAGCGGTTGTAGCAATAAATGCTCCAAGAATCCCACCTTTGGTACTCCCTATATATGTTGCTAGATTCACCATAATTGGTCCGGGTGTACTTTCACTTACGGCAATCATATATGATAACATTTCATCATCTAGCCACCCATATGATAAAACAATTTCACGAATCAGCGCTATAGAAACATACCCACCACCAAACGAAAAAATACCAACCTTTAGAAATCCTATCAATAAATCAATATATATCATTAGTCAGCTTCACTCCTTTCTGTTTTTTTATTTATCAGAAAGGATACCAGTCCGATCAATACGGCAAAAAGCATAATTACAAGTGATGAAATATGTAAAGAAAAAAAGTTTATCACAAGCATTGCTATACATGATGCAATAATTATAATGATCTTAAGTGATGTTAATTTAGCCTTTGAAAGCATCCTAACAGCTGCATCCAGTATTAGAATACCAACAGCAATTTTTATTCCATGAAATGCATTATTTATCCAGGATATTTCAAGAAACCTATCTAGATATTTGGATATTAGAAAGATAATAACAAACGATGGAAGAACCATACCAATAGTTGCAAATATAGCTCCCAAGAGTTTCTTCCTCTTATATCCTACATATGTAGCACAGTTAATAGCTATCGGTCCTGGTGTTGATTCAGCTATAACTGTAATATCCATCATTTCATCGTGTGTAATCCA
>CACYJP010000088.1 GCA_902774725.1 uncultured Lachnospiraceae bacterium | reverse complement strand
CAGAAAACCAAAGATTATATGTAGTATATATTTCTCCATATCTAACACACGGTATACCTTCATCTGTAACCTGATCTCTTTTTATCCCTGAACCACGATAAATATCAACAGCAATCTCGCCTATCGTTTTGTATTCCACCCCATCCGGACAGTATTCTTTTATCAGCTCATCAAGTTTACTCATTTTCTTCTCCGAATCTCGCCCATTTTTTTACTATCTCTATCAATTCTTCACTGAACCCCTCAAGGTCATCAACCGTTATTGCTCCTTCAAGTAGTAATGAAGTTATATTTTCAAGCATCATTGAACGACTCATCCGAGCCGACACACCGGTATCTTTCTTATCTTTATTTATTTTCTTTTCAAGCTCCCAAAACTTATCTGATGCATTACTGCTCGAGGATAGGATTTCTGCGTATTCCCTGCAGAGCTTTTCCATATAAGCTTCCTGCCATCCCGGAAGCATTTTTCTAAAGAGCTTCCAATCTTTTTCATTTACTCCATTTATAGCCATATTACTCACCTTCGATTTCAGCTATTATCTTATCTATCTCATCTCTGAGAACCTGTTCTCTTGCTACTATCTCTTTAATCTCAGCATTGAGCACCTTGATATCTATTTTCTCTCTTGTATCTTCCTGTTCCACATATGTACTAACAGATAGATTATAATCCTGATCTGCTATCTCGCTATTCGGAACGAGTCTTGAGAAGTACTGTACTTCTTCCTCTTTTGCTGTAAATGTATCAACTATCTTCTGGATGTTTTCTTGTGTAAGCTTATTATTATTTGTGACCTTTACACATTCATTTGAAGCATCTATAAAGAGTGTCTTATTCTCATTCTTAGATTTCTTAAGCACCATAATACATGTAGCTATAGATGTGCCAAAGAACAGATTAGATGGAAGCTGTATGATTGTATCTACATAGTTATTATCTATCAGATACTGACGAATCTTCTTCTCCGCACCACCACGATACATAATTCCCGGAAAACATACAATTGCAGCAGTACCATTTGTTGCAAGCCATGCAAGCGAATGCATAATAAATGCCATATCCGCCTTTGACTTAGGTGCAAGTACTCCTGCTGGTGAAAATCTCGGATCATTAATGAGTACAGGATTATCATCACCCTCCCATTTGATACTATATGGGGGATTCGATACGATTGCCTCAAAAGGTTCATCATCCCAATGCTGTGGTGAAACCAGCGTATCTTCATTTGCTATATCGAACTTATCAAAGTCTATATCGTGAAGGAACATATTTATACGACAGAGGTTATAGGTAGTCAGGTTGATTTCCTGGCCAAAAAAGCCCTGTCTTACATGTTCCTTTCCGAGTATCTTCGCAGCTTTAAGAAGGAGTGATCCAGATCCACAGGCTGGATCATATACCTTATTTATTTCAGACTTTCCGGCAACCGCAAGTCTGGTAAGAAGCTCTGATACCTCTTGTGGTGTATAATATTCGCCACCGGACTTACCTGCATTTGATGCGTACATACCCATAAGATATTCATAAGCATCACCAAAAGCATCAATGGTATTCTCCTGGAAGTCACCCAGCTTCATTTCTCCAATACCATCCAAAAGCTTGACCAGCTTATCATTTCTCTTCGCAACTGTCGCTCCAAGTTTATTACTATTAACATCTATATCATCGAAAAGGCCTGCGAAGTCGTCCTCACTCTCACTTCCATTTGCTGAATTCTCTATGTTCTGAAATACCATTTCCAGTTTCTCATTAAGATTCTCCACAACGCTACGGACGTTACCATCTTTGTTCTTGAATGTGGCTTCCGGATCCTTGGCTGCTTTTCTCACATTACAGAAAAGTTCAGACGGAAGAATAAAGAATCCCTTTGTCTGTACCATATCTTCTCTTGCCATCTCTGCATCTTCATCACTCAGCTTTGAATAATCAAAATCTAAGTCACCGGCATCCCACTCATCCTTATTTATCTTTGTAGTAAGGTTTTCTGATATATATCTATAGAACATGAAGCCTAAGATGTACGACTTGAAATCCCATCCGTCTACGCTTCCTCTTAGGTCATCAGCTATCGCCCAAATAGCTCTATGAAGCTCATCACGTTCCTGTTCTTTCTTTGTATCTGCCATTGTTTTTTCTCCGTTTTTATACTATTTTATCCTTATCTTGGATAGACTTTCCCAAATACATATTATAGCAAAAAATTGGCCGCATTTATACCGTAAATACAGATACCTATGCATGCTTGCGGATGACATTCATTCGGACTTCGCTTTATCCTCATATGCTCATCGGGACTATGGCATAGCCATAGTCCCGATGTATGTTGTCGCCAAGCTCGAGAATAATTATACAGTACTGCTTCGCAATACTTACACAAAAATAAGAGCATACCCTTTCATGCAAGCATGCGGGTGCACTCTCATTTTCGTGTAACCACTTCGTGGTTACTGTATAATTATTCTCGAGCTTGGCTCGTTATCACTCATATTCCACAGTAGCAGGTGGCTTTGGTGTGTAATCAAAGAGGACTCTGTTGATGCCTGGTACTTCTGTGATTATACGGTTTACGAGGTGGTCGATGAGTTCGTTGGAGAGGTGTTCTACTGTTACTTCCATAACATCTGTTGTGTTGATGGCACGGATGATGCATGGCCAGTCGAATGTTCTCTTTCCGTCTTTAACGCCAGTTGATTTGAAGTCCGGTACTACTGTGAAGTACTGCCATACTTTTCCTTCGAGACCGTTCTTTGCGAATTCTTCACGAAGGATGGCGTCTGACTCACGAACTGCCTCAAGTCTGTCTCTTGTGATTGCTCCCGGACATCTTACTCCAAGCCCCGGACCTGGGAATGGCTGACGATATACCATGTTATCAGGAAGGCCGAGCTCTTTTCCTACTACTCTGACCTCATCCTTGAAGAGGATTCTTACAGGCTCTACGAGCTCGAAGTCCATATCTTCAGGAAGTCCACCTGCGTTATGGTGTGCCTTGATTCCTGCATCGCTTTCAAGTATGTCAGGCCAGATTGTTCCCTGTGCGAGGAACTCGATTCCGTCCTGCTTTCTAGCTTCTTCAGCAAATACTTCTATGAATTCTCCACCGATTATTTTTCTCTTCTCTTCAGGATCTGTAACTCCTGCAAGCTTATCAAGAAATCTATCGGTTGCGTCAACGTAGATGAGGTTTGCATTCATCTCGTCTCTGAATACCTTGATTACCTGCTCCGGCTCACCTTTTCTGAGAAGACCATGGTTAACGTGTACGCACACCAGCTGCTGTCCTATCGCCTTGATAAGAAGCGCTGCTACTACTGAGGAATCAACTCCTCCGGAGAGTGCAAGAAGCACCTTCTTGTCTCCCACCTGCGCTTTCATTTTTGCAACCTGGTCATCGATGTACGCCTTTGCAAGTTCAGGAGTCGTAATTCTCTCCATTCCTTCGGGTCTGCTTTCTAACATGTAAAATGTCCTCCTTTTTTATTTCTTTACTTTATATATTCTTCTCTTTTATCTTTACTCCTCTCCGGTCTCTTCAATTCCCTGCTTATTGATGGTCATTCTAAAAAAAGTAAAAACCTTTTCTATTATACTATCTCATAACCACACTTATCAACCGAAAATGGACAAGGCATTCATAAGTCGCGCATAGCATTCATAAGTCGCATCGCGACTTATTTCATGTCGCGCTCCTCTCCATATACATATGTGCTACGCACATATGACAGAAGCTGAGATTATTATCTTTAAGTGCAAGCACTTAGATATAATCTCAACTTCTGCACATATGCCATGCATATGTGCATGGCTCAGAGAACACGCAAAATCCCCCAACACTGCACGCAGTGTTGGGGGATGAATTATACTAAGTATAGTCTGGTACTACCGAGATTACTCTACGATAGAAACAACTCTACCTGAACCTACTGTTCTACCACCCTCACGGATAGCGAATGTAAGTCCCTGCTCCATAGCTACAGGATGGATAAGCTCGATTGACATCTCTACGTTGTCACCAGGCATGCACATCTCTGTACCTGCAGGAAGGTTGCAGACACCAGTTACGTCTGTTGTTCTGAAGTAGAACTGTGGACGATAGTTGTTGAAGAATGGAGTATGACGTCCACCCTCGTCCTTTGTAAGAACGTAAACCTGAGCAGTAAACTTCTTATGACATGTTACTGAACCTGGCTTAGCAAGAACCTGTCCCTTCTGAACTTCATCTCTGTTGATACCACGAAGAAGTGCTCCGATGTTATCACCAGCCTGAGCCTCATCAAGAAGCTTTCTGAACATCTCGATACCAGTAACAACAGTCTTCTTAACGTCATCCTTGATACCAAGAATCTCAAGCTCGTCATTCATGTGGAGAGTTCCTCTCTCTACTCTACCAGTTGCAACTGTACCACGACCTGTGATTGTGAATACGTCCTCAACTGGCATAAGGAAAGGCTTATCTGTATCACGCTCTGGAGTAGGGATGTACTCATCAACCTTATCCATGAGTTCCATGATCTTGTCGCCCCAAGCCTGATCTCCTTCAAGAGCCTTAAGAGCTGAACCCTTAACGATTGGGCATCCCTCAAATCCATACTCTTCAAGAGCTTCAGAAACTTCCATCTCTACAAGCTCGATAAGCTCATCGTCATCAACCATATCACACTTGTTAAGGAAAACGATGATATAAGGAACGTTAACCTGACGTGCAAGAAGAATGTGCTCTCTTGTCTGAGCCATAACTCCATCAGTAGCAGCAACAACGAGGATAGCACCATCCATCTGAGCTGCACCAGTGATCATGTTCTTAACGTAGTCAGCATGTCCTGGACAGTCAACGTGTGCATAGTGTCTCTTCTCTGTCTCATACTCTACGTGAGCTGTTGAGATAGTGATACCACGCTCTCTCTCTTCTGGAGCCTTATCAATATTTGCGAAATCTACAGCTGCGTTTCCTGATACTCTCTCTGAAAGTACCTTTGTGATAGCTGCTGTAAGTGTTGTCTTACCGTGGTCTACGTGACCGATTGTACCAATGTTAACATGTGGTTTTGTTCTTTCAAACTTAGCCTTTGCCATTTTCAAAATCCTCCTAAATGATTTAACCTTTTTCGGTTTTCTATCTTCGTGACCGAGACCGGAAATGTCCCGACCACAGCACTAATCTTGATTTTACTAAATAAATCTATATTTTTCAAGTATTATTTACTTCTGAGAAAGTACCTTATCAGATACATTCTTTGGACATTGCTCATATCTCTCAAAGAACATAGAATAGTTACCACGTCCCTGAGTTCTTGAACGAAGATCTGTTGAGTATCCGAACATCTCTGCAAGTGGTACATAAGCCTTAACAAGCTTACCATTACCAACGTCCTCCATACCCTCAACACGACCACGTCTTGAGTTAAGATCACCGATAACATCGCCCATGTAATCAGCAGGCATTGTTACCTCAACCTTCATGATAGGCTCAAGAAGAACAGGATTACCCTTCTTCATAGCATCCTTAAATGCCATAGAACCTGCGATATGGAATGCCATCTCAGATGAATCGACTTCATGATATGAACCATCATATACTTCAGCCTCAACACCAAGTACAGGATATCCACCAAGGATACCAGCCTGTGCAGCCTCTTCAATACCTTCACCAATAGATGGGATATATTCCTTAGGGATGTTACCACCAACTACAGTTGAAGTGAACTTGAACTGCTCTTCACCGTTAGGATCCATAGGTGTGAACTTAACCTTACAGTGACCATACTGACCACGACCACCAGACTGCTTTACGTACTTAGAATCGATATCAACAGGTGTTGTAAATGTCTCCTTGTATGAAACCTGAGGAGCACCAACATTTGCCTCTACCTTGAACTCACGAAGCAGACGGTCTACGATGATCTCCAGATGAAGCTCACCCATACCTGCGATGATTGTCTGTCCTGTCTCTGTATTTGTATGTGTCTTAAATGTAGGATCTTCTTCAGCAAGCTTTGCGAGTGCATCTACAAGCTTGTCCTGTCCGTCCTTTGTCTTTGGCTCGATAGCGAGCTCGATAACAGGATCAGGGAATTCCATAGACTCAAGGATAACCGGATGCTGATCATCACAGATTGTATCACCTGTTGTAGTATTCTTAAGACCTACTACTGCAGCGATATCTCCTGAGTATACTCTCTCTATATCCTGTCTATCATTAGCGTGCATCTGAACGATACGTCCAACACGCTCCTTCTTATCCTTAGTTGCATTCAGTACATATGAACCCTTTGCAAGTGTTCCTGAATAAACTCTGATAAATGCAAGCTTACCAACGAATGGATCAGCTGCGATCTTAAATGCAAGAGCTGCGAAAGGTTCATCATCTGATGACTTCTTTGTGATCTCATTGCCCTGAAGATCTGTACCCTTGATATCAGGAATATCAGTAGGTGCAGGCATGAACTCAATAATAGCGTCCAGAAGCTTCTGGATACCCTTATTCTGATGCGCTGAACCGCAGCATACAGGAACTACACGTCCCTTCTCTCCTGCAGGGTCATCGATTGGTGCGCATGTAGCAGCACGAAGAGCAGCCTTAAGCTGATCGATTGTAGGAACCTCACCCTCAAGGTAAGCCATCATAAGATCATCATCAAGCTCACAGCACGTCTCAACGAGCTCTGTATGCCACTTATCAGCTATCTCCTTATAATCATCAGGAATATCAACGATTGAGATATCCTCGCCCTTACTATCATTGTAGATATAAGCCTTCATCTCAAAAAGGTCGATGATTCCCTCGAAGAAATCTTCTTTACCAATAGGTATATTTATAACAACCGGTTTCTTACCAAGTCTTTCCTTTATTTCCTCTACTGTGTTGTAGAAGTCAGCACCAAGTATATCCATCTTGTTTACAAATGCCATACGTGGTACGTGGTATGTATCAGCCTGACGCCAAACGTTCTCTGACTGAGGCTCAACACCACCCTTTGCATCAAATACACCAACAGCTCCGTCAAGTACACGAAGTGAACGCTCAACCTCAACAGTGAAGTCAACGTGTCCAGGAGTATCGATGATGTTGATACGATGCTCCTCAGCACCCTTCTTAGGCTTGCACTGATCCTGTACAGTCCAGTGACAAGTTGTAGCTGCAGATGTGATTGTGATACCTCTCTCCTGCTCCTGCTCCATCCAGTCCATGGTAGCAGTACCTTCGTAGGTCTCACCAATCTTGTAATTAACGCCTGTATAATAAAGGATTCTCTCTGTAAGAGTTGTCTTACCGGCATCGATATGTGCCATGATACCGATATTTCTAGTTCTCTCTAATGGATATTCTCTTCCAGCCAAGATTGTTTCCTCCTTTTTTTACTATGTAGTGTATCAGTTTCAATACACTAGAAACGATAATGTGCAAATGCCTTGTTAGCCTCTGCCATTCTGTGCATCTCTTCTTTACGCTTTACAGCTGCGCCTGTGTTATTTGAAGCGTCGATAAGCTCTAAAGCAAGTCTTTCCTTCATTGTCTTCTCAGTTCTCTGACGTGAGAAGTTTGTGATCCAACGAAGTCCGAGAGCCTGTCTTCTATCAGGTCTAACCTCGATAGGTACCTGATATGTCGCACCTCCGATACGTCTAGCCTTAACCTCAAGCTGTGGCATAACATTTTCCATAGCTGTCTCAAAAACCTCAACAGGATCCTTACCTGTCTGCTCTTTGATCTGGTCAAATGCGCCGTAAACGATCTTCTCAGCAACACCCTTCTTACCATCTAACATAATGTTATTGATAAGACGAGTTACAACCTTGCTATTGTAGATAGGATCGGCAAGTACGTCTCTTTTTGCTATATGTCCTTTACGTGGCACGGTTCTTCCCTCCTTAATAATAATTAATTCTTAGGTACTCACGTTATTCCAATCTCCATCCTCATAAGAATAAAGATTCTTTACGTGTTTTCGCGCGGTCTAAATCCGGCAAAGGATACATCTATCAAATGTATGAAAACAATGCCTTTTATATAAACCAGCACTTATGTGTTAAGTCTAAAAATGCTAATTACCTAAACTTATTTAGCATCCTTAGGACGCTTAGCACCATACTTTGAACGTGCCTGACGTCTCTTTGCAACTCCTGCTGTATCAAGAGTACCACGGATAATATGGTATCTTGTACCAGGAAGGTCCTTTACTCTTCCTCCACGAACGAGAACAACGCTGTGCTCCTGAAGGTTGTGACCTTCACCTGGAATATAGCTTGTTACTTCGATTCCGTTTGAAAGACGAACTCTGGCTATCTTACGCATAGCTGAGTTAGGCTTCTTAGGGGTTGCTGTCTTAACAGCTGTACAAACACCTCTCTTCTGTGGTGAGCTAGCGTTTGTTGGCTTCTTCTTCAGTGAGTTAAAGCTTCTCTGAAGAGCAGGAGCTGTAGACTTCTTTACAGATGTCTGTCTTCCCTTTCTGACTAACTGGTTAAATGTTGGCATGTTTTCACCTCCGTTCTTTTTATTATTTTGCGCCCCTTTAACCTAGGTCACCTCTTTGTTTTTTTGCACAAAAAGATGAGCGTACATTTTACGCACGCCCATCTATTATACATATGTGTTATGCTAATGTCAATGACTTTTAAAACTTTCGGCCACAATTATTCGCCATCAGTCTCATCTGCATCAGAAACCTCAACATCCTCATCAGCAACATCTGCATCATCAAGCTTAGAATTTATAGCTTCAATAACTGCTTCTTCGAATGAATTGGTCTCAGCACCTGCTTCCTCATCTGTCTCATACTCATCAGCCTCATAATCTTCCGGGAGGTCCCTCAGATACTCAGAATCAAGCTTAACGCTTCTATATCTCTTCATTCCTGTACCTGCAGGTATAAGCTTACCAATAAGTACATTTTCCTTAAGACCGATAAGAGGATCAACCTTACCCTTAATAGCTGCCTCAGTAAGAACCTTAGTTGTTTCCTGGAAGGAAGCAGCAGAAAGGAATGAGTTGGTTGCAAGTGATGCCTTTGTGATACCAAGAAGTATACGATTTGCTGAAACAGGACGAAGTCCTTCTTCGTTCAGTATCTCATTTACTTCCTCTATATCAAGGACATCTGCAAGAGTTCCAGGTAAGTACTCTGAATCTCCGGCATCTTCAATACGGGTCTTCTTAAGCATCTGACGAACAATTATTTCGATATGCTTATC
>CACYJP010000087.1 GCA_902774725.1 uncultured Lachnospiraceae bacterium | reverse complement strand
GCGGCTTTGGCGGACCGGATGGAACTACCCCCGGAGGTGATGGCGGTTTCGGTGGAGCGATCGGAGGTGAAGGCGGCTTCGGTGGACACAGAGGTCCGAGATAAATAAAAACTATGATTTTAACAGAGGCTGTTATATAATAAAGGGTGCCGGTCAGCCGGCACCTTTTCATATGTTACAAATCGTGGTGTATAATCCACTGCACGGGAAGGAAGAATTATTATGAAGATAATAGATATTTTGAACAAGAAAAATATGTCTCTCTCCTTTGAGGTTTTCCCTCCAAAGAAGGAAAGCTCATTCGAAAGTGTCGTTAAGGCTACTGAGGAAATTGCCGCGTGTCATCCTGCATTTATGAGTGTAACCTACGGAGCTGGTGGTGGAACCAGCAGATATACAATGGAGATTGCCAAGAACATTAAAGAGAAGTATGATGTCCCAAGTCTTGCTCATCTGACCTGTGTATCATCAAGCAGAGAAGTGGTTCATCAGAAGATAGAAGAGATGAAGGAGATGGGGATCAAAAATGTAATGGCTCTTAGAGGAGATCTCACTCCTGAGCTTGAAAATAGTGATCCTTCGACGTGGGAGTACAAGCATGCGACTGAGCTTGTTCAGGAGCTTAAGGAAAGGGGAGATTTCTGTATAGGTGTTGCCTGCTATCCGGAGGTGCATCCTGAAAGTATAAATCAGAAGGATGATCTGCTTCACATTAAAGAAAAGGTTGATGCGGGTGCGGACTTCCTTACTACACAGATGGTGTTTGACAACAATCTGTTCTTCAACTTTATGTACAAAATAAGAGAGGTAGGCGTTACCTGCCCTGTAATACCGGGAATTATGCCTATTACAAATGCAAATCAGGTAGAACGTGCAATTAAGCTTTCGGGTTCATTTATGCCACAGAGATTTAAGAGCCTTGTTGATTATTTCGGAAATGATCCGGATGCAATGAAGCAGGCCGGAATCGCATATGCAACAGATCAGATAATTGATCTATACGCAAACGGAATAACCAATGTACATGTTTATTCTATGAATAAACCGGATGTTGCAAAGGCCATAATGAACAATCTTTCAGATATACTCGGAAAGGATTTTGCCAGATAATAGAGCCGACTATATAATGGATCTGGTTTTTTCCAGAATAGCAGAGTAGTATGCAAAAACATCGGTTTCATATATGTCATTTAAGAGGTCTTGTGTAAGGGTTTCCTGAACAGGACCTTTTTTTATGATAAAACCGTCCTTAATAAAAAGGATATCATCAGAAATCATAAGAGCTGCACCCAGGTCATGGAAGACTGATACTACAGTATTCTTATGTGATACTCCATCTATCTCGGTTGTGCCTGAAGACCATTTTTTCAGATGGTCCATCAGCTCGATGTGATACTTAGGATCCAGGTGATTTGTTGGCTCATCTAAAAGTATTATAGGTGTTTCCTGAGCAATGGTTCTGGCGAGCAGGACGCGCTGAAGCTGACCACCGGAGAGCTCGCTTAATTGCTTGCCTGAGATATCAGAAAGACCGGTCATTTCAAGAGACTTTTCAACGATTTCTCTATCCTTTGAGGAAGAGTTTCTAAGCGAATCCAGAAATGAAGTTGAATGAGCATACCTTCCCATCATCACTGTCTCAAAAATAGTATATGAAAAATATACAGAAGATATCTGCGGTGAAACCGCGATGTAACGTGCAAGCTCTTTACGAGAAAGAGTATCAAGCTCTGCTGTTTTTTCTGCACCGTTAGAACATAGCTCGAGGCTTCCTTTGTAGGGAAGAGTACCTGAAAGCACGCGAAGCAGAGTGGTTTTTCCGGAACCGTTTGGACCGAGTATGCCACATATACCACCTTCCTCAAAGGTAGTGGATATATCCTTCAATATGAAGTTTTTCTTGTCGTATCCGGCAGATACATTTTTAAGAGTTATCTTCATAATTATCTACTTTCGTTTTTTAAAGAATATCAGTACAAAGAACGGTGCACCGAGAAGCGCAGTCACGGCACCAACAGGTATCTCTCTTGGAGAAAGTATGGTTCTTGATATCAGATCTGCTATGGACATAAATGCACCACCATATAAAAAGCTCATTGGAATCACAGCTTTATGCTTTGCTCCGAAGATTTTACGTACAGCGTGAGGTGTTACAAGATCTATGAATCCGATAGTTCCGGTAAAGGATACCGACACACCTGTCAGAAGAGCGGTGATAACTATCAGGAATATCTTCCGGCCCTTCGTGTTAACGCCGATGGACATAGCCTGATCATCGCCAAAGGTCATAATGTCCAGCTCTCTCGAATTAAGCCATATGATAAATGTAATAAGGATACATGTCGGAGCCAGGATTGATACGTGGGTCCAGTTTCTTGACGAGAAGGATCCCATCATCCAGTAGTATATCTGACCGGCGTACTCATGGAAGAGTGAAGCCATTAGTGTCAGCACAGCACTTACAAAAAGCGATATGACCATACCCATTAGTATTATAGTATAGCTGTGAAGATTTTTGTCGATTCGACTAGAAAATAATATTACGAACAGAACTGTTATAAATGCGAATAAAAAGCCTGCTAAAGGAAGCAGGAAGCTTCTAAGTGCGAAGGAGCTGATTCCGGATACGATTATAATGGAAGCTCCTAGAGATGCACCTGAAGAAACACCCATTGTATAAGAAGATGCGAGTGGGTTCTGGAGAAGTGACTGCATTACCGCGCCACTTACAGCAAGGGCACCGCCTACAAGAAATGCTACAAGTGCACGAGGAACTCTGATATTCCAGAAGATTGATACAGTCATCTTTGAAATGCTGTCAGGAAGTGTTTTTCCAAATAGTTTATTAAGAGTAATATAAAGAGAATCAGGGAGTGATATTTTCACACTCCCCAGATTGATACATAAGATCAAAACAAATATACATATGAATGTTGAAAGTATATATTTTTTCATCTTGCTTTCTCTTTATATGATTAGTTATACGTGTTTTTACTCAGCATCGCTTGGTGATGCAAACGGATCCTCGAATACATCAAATACATCAGGATAAACAAGCTTTGCCATCTGTATCAGAGCATCAACTGTATGGTTGTTTGGCTGATTGCTTGTAGTTGCATCGATATAGTATACAGCATCATTCTTGATGGCATTTACTTCTCCCCAGCCTTCAGTTGACTTGATTACATTTACTACATCATCTATATAATCGATGTTTGTGATGATGACATCAGGGTTCATTGCGATAGCTTCCTCTTCAGTGATGCTTATCCATCCCTCCTGGTCACCGGTTACATTTTCTGCACCGATATCAGTGATCATCTCATCAAGATAGGTTCCCTTGCCAAATGTATAGATAGAAGGGTATTCAGCACTTGGAAGTGAGATCATGAAAAGAATCTTCTTCTTTTCTGTAACATCCTTTCCGAGCTTTTCTACCATTTCATGCTTATTGTTGAATTCTTCAATAAGCGCGGCTGCTTCTACATCCTCACCTACAGCAGAACCGATGAACTTCATATCCTCGGCGATTTCTGCAAAGGATGTGCTGGAAGGTATATCTGCTACACAGATACCTGCATCTCTGACTGACTGGAATGCATCAACTCCACCGGCATCACTCATTCCTGATGTGAAAACGATGTCAGGCTCGAGAGCAACTAATGCTTCGTTATCAGGCTCCATCATATCGAACTGCTTTACATCCTTTGGGAGTGAATCAGCATATGCATATGAGTTTGTATCTATTGCGATGATCTTATCAGCAAGTCCCAGATCTATAAGGAAATGTGTTGTTGAAGGTGCCATTGAGACGATCTTATCAACCTTTTCCGGAATTACTATATCGTTTCCGGCTCTGTCTTTGGTCTTTGTTCCATTGGCATCGTTTACGGTTGCAACTGCTTCTGTGTCGGTTTCTGTTGCTGCTTCAGTTGTAACTTCTGTTGTTGTTGCTTCTGTTTTTTTCTCTTCTGACTTTCCGCAGCCTGTTATGATTGAAAGGCTGAGGAGGCCGGCAAGAAAAAGTGAGGTAATTCTTTTTTTCATTTTTTGTCTCCTTTTTTTAAGTAACGAGTATTGCTACCATATTTTTCCAAGAAAATATAATAGCATAAATGGTTTTATCTGTCACATTTTTATGGAGAACAGGGTGCTTAAGGAGTATAATTAGTGTAGTTTTATATGTGAAAGGCAGGAGGTTTTTTATGGGGATTTTAGCTGGTTTTATGGTTCCGCATCCGCCGATGATCGTACCGGATGTCGGACAAGGAAGTGAGATAAAGGTAAAGGCAACGATCGATGCTTATGATAAGGTTGCGAAGGAAATAGCAAGGATAGAACCTGAGACGATTATAATCACAAGTCCGCATGCAACTATGTATTCGAACTATTTTCATATATCTCCGGGACAGAAGGCTTCAGGAAGCTTCAGTGATTTCAGGGCACCCGGAGTAAGCTTTGAAGAGGAATTGGACTATGAATTAGTAAACAAATTGGTTGACATAACGTTTGATAATTCTTTTTCTGCCGGAATAGAGGGTGAAAGGGAGAGAAGGCTTGATCACGGTACAATGGTTCCGCTTTATTTTATCAGGAAGTTTTATCATGGTGGAAAGATAGTAAGAATAGGACTCTCCGGACTTTCTCTGATAGATCATTATCAGCTTGGGATGTATATAAAGGATGCTGTGAACGAGCTTGGACGTAAAGCGGTATTTGTTGCGTCCGGTGATCTTTCGCATAAGCTTCAGGATTACGGACCTTATGGATATGCTCCTGAGGGACCGGTGTATGATGAACGTATCATGGACGTAGCCGGAAGGGCGGCTTTTGGTGAAATGCTTGACTTTGATGAGGATTTCTGTGACAGGGCTGCGGAGTGTGGACACAGGTCATTCGTTATAATGGCAGGTGCATTTGATGGGGTGGATGTGTATGCAAATGCTCTTTCGCATGAGGATATTACGGGAGTAGGTTATGGAGTTTGCACATTCTATCCGAAGGAAATAAGTGGGAACGGTAAATCAACTAACCGAAATCCTAATAGATGTTTTCTGGATAAAATAAAGTCCAGGCTAAGTGAAGAGTCGGACAAATCAGATGGCTATGTCAAGCTTGCTCGTGCATCTCTTGAGAGTTATATAAAAAACGGAAAGAAGCTCAGTGTTCCGAAGGATATTCCGGATGACATTCTTAAAATACTTCCTAAAGAGATCTTCGAAAAACAGGCAGGTGCATTTGTATCGATTCACAAGAATGGAGAACTGAGAGGCTGCATAGGAACTATCGCACCAACTACAGATAGTGTTGCCGAGGAGATTGTTAATAATGCGATAAGTGCATCCACGAGGGATCCGAGATTTGAACCGATAACAGAAGAAGAGTTTGAGTGGCTTGAAATAAATGTGGATGTTCTTGGCGAGCCTGAGGATATAGATAGCAGGGATGAGCTGGATGTCAAGCGTTATGGAGTAATAGTCAGCTGTGGGTATAGGCGTGGACTTCTTCTGCCGGATCTTGAGGGGGTAGATGACGTGGATACTCAGGTTGATATAGCGATGAGAAAAGGCGGGATCAGTCCGACTGATGATTACAGGCTGCAGAGATTCGAGGTTATAAGACATAAGTGACAAGCTGCGATTAAATGATATGGGGGAATGTATATGGCAGTATGCGAAGTCTGTTTCAGACATTGTGATATAAAGGAAGGAATGATAAGCTTCTGTGGAGCGAGGACCTGCAAGGATGGAAGGGTTACTTCTGCAAACTATGGAAGGATAACCGGACTTGCTCTTGATCCGATAGAGAAGAAGCCTTTATCAAGATTCTTTCCCGGAAGTATGATTCTTTCGGTTGGAAGCTATGGCTGTAATCTTCGTTGCCCGTTTTGTCAGAATTCTGATATATCCTGGTCTGATATGGCGATAGCATTTTCAAGGATGGATGAGGCAAAGCTTGAAGATGTCGGGGTGGAGTATATATCTCCCGAGGAGCTTGCAGATATGGCTGAGCGTTATAAAGAAAGGGGAAATATCGGAGTTGCATTTACCTATAATGAACCGATGATAGGCTACGAATTTGTGCGTGACAGTGCAAGACTTGTCCATGAAAAAGGAATGAAGGCTGTTCTTGTAACCAATGGGACGGCAGAGGTAAAAGTACTTGAAGAAATACTCCCATATATAGATGCTATGAATATCGACTTAAAAGGCTTTACCGATAGGTACTATCGGGATGTACTGGGTGGAAACAGAAGGATGGTAATGGACTTTATTGAAAGAGCCGTAAAGGACTGCCATGTTGAACTGACAACTCTCATAATTCCCGGAGAGAATGATAGCGAAGAAGAAATGAGAGAGCTATCCGAGTGGGTTTCCGGTCTAACGGATAAGACCGGAAATGTGATTGGCAGGAGTATTCCTCTTCATATATCAAGATTCTTTCCTCGTTTTCATATGACTGACAGAGCAGCGACTGATGTGAGCAGGGTATACAGACTCGCAGAGGTTGCGCGAGATAGTTTAGAATATGTCTTTACAGGGAACTGTTAAAGTCATATAATAGCGTGGTTGTCAAAAAATAGGTTTTGATAACACGTTATTATGAAGGGGATAAAAAGTATGAAAAGGGTATCTGATTTTATCGGCAAATTAATGGCTGTCATAGTGCTTGCAGTTGCTGCACTTGCTTTGTTCGTTCCGAAGACTTGTCTTTGGATAGACACAGGTTGGATTAACTATCTGCTTATGGTAGTTATGTTTGGAATGGGACTTACAATGAAGCTCGGCGATTTTGCAGTTGTTTTTTCCAGACCAAAGGATGTTATTATCGGTTGTATAGCACAGTTTGCGGTGATGCCGCTTCTTGCATTTGGACTTGGAAAGCTATTTGGCCTGAGTGATGAGCTTCTTGTCGGAGTTGTTCTTGTAGGAACCTGTCCGGGAGGAACCTCAAGTAATGTTATTACATTTTTATCAAAGGGTGATACCGCTCTTTCGATAGGAATGACCAGTGTAAATACTTTGCTTGCACCGTTTCTCACTCCGGCACTTACATATCTGTATCTGCGTAAATCAGTAGACGTAGATGTAAAGGCTATGTTTATTTCGATAATTCAGGTTGTAATTATACCGATTGCTCTGGGTATAATTATTAATAAGATATTTGGCAAATATACTGAAAAGCTGAGAGATGCTCTGCCGCTTATTTCAGTAACGGCGATCTGTCTGATAGTTGCGTCGGTCGTATCACATACCAGTGAGCTGATTCTTTCAACGGGAGCGATAGTATTTGTAATAGTAATACTTCATAATCTCCTTGGATATGCGTTTGGCTTTGGTATCGGACAGCTGTTTAAAATGGATATGTACCGGAAGAAGGCTGTGTCAATAGAAATAGGAATGCAGAACTCGGGTCTTGCGACAAACCTTGCCAAGACAGTATTCTCAGGAATGCCTATGGCGATGGTTCCGGGAGCGATATTCTCTGTATGGCACAATATATCAGGTGCTATACTGGCCGGTATATTCAGGAGGATAAAGGATAAACATGATTGAGGTAAACAGAAAAGAAGTAGAACGCTATCTGGGCTACAAGGGAATAAATGAGATAGATGAGGAAGTAAGTAAAAGGATTGATGAAAGCATAGCAGATATGCAGCAGCAGGTAGCTCCGAAGTATACATATAAAACATTTCCGATTGAGTGGAAGTTCAGCTTTAAGCTTGTCCCGGATGCGGATGGTAAGGGTAGTCATAAAGAAAAATCAGTCACCTGTGAGTTCGCGGGAATCAAGGTTAGCTCAGGGAATCTTCTGAAGAATCTTGACGGCTGTGCAGAGATAGTTCTGATGGCAGTAACTCTTGGACCTGCTCCTGATATGCTGGTGAGACGTGCAGAGGTACGTGATATGCTGAAGGCCTACACCTATCAGGCTGTTGGTGCAGCCATGGCAGAAGCCTGGTGCGATGAGATAAATGAGAAGATAGTAAATGAAGCAAAGGAAAGAGGTTTGTTTGCAAGACCGAGATTTTCTCCGGGCTATGGTGATTTTCCGCTTGAGGTCCAAAAGGATTTTGAACGTATTCTGGAGATGCCAAAGACAGTTGGAATCACACTTTCAGATAGTCTGCTGATGACGCCTACCAAGTCAATAACTGCGGTGATAGGACTTACTGAAATAGACTCTAATTGTGAGAGGAGTGGCTGCGAGCAGTGCAGCATGGCCGGTAAATGTGCTTACCGCAGATAAATAAAAAGCTTATAGCGCTATCCCTGTTTTGATGCTAAAATGGGAATAGCGTTTTTTATTTATGTATATTTTTATGTATATATCAAGGAATACTAGGCTATGAAAAAGGATTTAAGAGAAAGACTGGGAAAGGAATGGCTGTTCTGTGATGGCGGAACAGGAACATTTCTGCAGGAACATGGACTGCAGGGCGGTGAGCTTCCGGAGACCTGGAATGTTGATCATCCTGATGTGATAATGATGCTATATGAAGGATATCTGAAGGCTGGTTCAGATATATTTAATACCAATACATTTGGACTAAACAGCTTTAAGTTCCCGGGACGAGTTGAGGAGCTTATGAACGCTGCTGTAAGTCTTGCGAAGAAGGCAATAGAAAATACGGGAAGAGAAGATGCATATATAGCAGTTGATATCGGTCCTACGGGTAAGCTTCTCGAGCCTATGGGTGACCTCAGCTTTGATAAGGCGGTCGAGGTTTTTGGAGAGGTTATGTCTGCAGGTGAAAAAGCAGGCGGTGACCTGATTCTCATAGAGACAATGAGCGACAGCTATGAGGCAAAGGCTGCGGTTTTGGCAGCTAAGGAGTACACAAGTCTTCCTGTAATCGTGACCACGGTATATGATCAGAAGGGTAAACTTCTAACAGGTGGAAATGTAGACTCTACCGTTGCCATGCTTGAGGGACTTGGAGTTGACGCCCTGGGAATGAACTGCGGAATGGGTCCTGACTTGATGATCCCTATGGTTGAGAGAATGGTTCAGGTTGCATCTGTTCCGATAGTGATTAATCCGAACGCAGGACTTCCACGTACTGAGGGTGGCAAGACAGTGTTTGATGTAACGCCGGAGGAATTCTCTGACGTAATGTGCCAGATAGCTGACATGGGAGTTCAGGTTCTCGGTGGATGCTGCGGTACAACTCCGGAACATATAAGACAGACTATAG
>CACYJP010000086.1 GCA_902774725.1 uncultured Lachnospiraceae bacterium | reverse complement strand
TTGCGCAGTTCCTGCGGGACAAATACAGCAATCTCCTCTTCGTCGTAACCGACCTGGAAACTGGTTTCATCAAGAATGATCGGACGCTTGGCAAGCAGTCCCTTCTTTTCATAGTAGCGTTTTATTGCCATATAACACATCGCTTTAATTATCTGCGATGCGCCCTCTGTTCCGTAGCAGGTCTTACGCGAACCAAAAAGCTCAGCAGTTTTTGCCTCACTCTCGGCAATTATTCCGTCGGCACTATAAAGATTATCCGCTCCGGGGATTTCCGTTATATCTTCCTCGTACCCAAACTGTCCCTTATGTCCGGGCATATGAAGTCTTATACTTTTTTTGCCTGTATACCCCTCTATAAACTTTTTGATTGGATAAAGTATATAATTCTCGTTATCGCTCATATCGCACCCCTCTTTTTCATTTTAAAACTATCTACTATCCGGCTTTTCTTACAAGCAGCTCGACCACAAATCCATTATCGTTATAATACTCGATTCCGCCGCCCTGCTTCTTCATATACATATCTACCAGATACATCCCCAGACCATAGCCCTTCTTATCCTTCGCAGCATCACTTCTGTAGTACTTGTCCGTGATAAGCGGAAGATCCTTTTCGCTGACCCCGGGGCCGTCATCCTTGATACGTATTTTTATATACTCACATTTTTCTTTACTGTTCTTAATGATGTCAAGAACCTCGCTAAAGCTGACATGTATATCCGTTCCTGCATACTTATGCGAGTTCCCGACCACGTTATCTATAACCTGCTCCATCCTGAGTCTGTCGATATTTACCAGACACTCAGGTATATGATTTTCCATAATTATATTACCGTAATTCTGAAGATTACGGAAGTAGGATTCAATGATAACAGAGCTTTCTTCTCTGACATTTATTTCTATCTTGTCCAGCTCATCCATTGTGGAATGAAGAACATTTTCCATTATCTTGCTGATGGTCTCAGTCTTGCTGCTGATCATTCCCACCTTTTCACGGAAGTCATCATTCTCGCTGCTTTTTTCTCTTCGACTCAGCTGCATATCCAGCACCTCACAGGTAGCCTGAATTGACGCTACCGGAGTGTTGATGTCATGACTCAGCTCAGCCATTATCTCTTTCTTTGCCTTCTCAGCTTCGATCTCACGCTCCTTCGAAGCCTTGAGCTCTTCTCTCATCTGGTCAAAGCTTTCCGTAAATGTATCAAACATGTTACCTCTATGAATAGGAAGCTTAACATCGAGATTGCCCTTTGATATCTCATTTGAGAATTTCGAAAACTCTCTGACCGGTTTGATAAGAAACAGATAAACAAGAAGCATTAACAGATATCCGAATATCAGTGCTACGCTCCATATAATGAGCATTCTTTTTTTGAAATAACTTTTTTCCGTATTGAAGCTATCCAGCTTATCATCGTAAATAATTTTGCCTATGATCTCGCCATCCGGCGCAAAGTCCATAACTAACGAATTATTCGCATAAGCATTGATCACCTCTTCGCAAAGCTCTGTATCGGTGATGACTATTTTGGCCCCGAATTCCTTCTCTATTTCCTCTCTGCTCTTTCCACTGTTATAGGCATCATATATATCATGCATTTTCAGGTTATAGGAAGGCATATCGCGCCTTTTGTACGAAACACTATTGCCACTGTTATGGAATACAATGAGAAGAATCACCATAAGAACGGTAAAGGTGGTTAAAAATATTTTTAAAAGCTTCATAGATTATATCTCGAGTATGTACCCCGTCCCCCATATAGTCTTGATCATCTTCGGATCATTAGGATCCTCCTCCAGCTTCTCACGGAGCTTTCTGACATGTACATTCAGAGTTCCATCTGAATAAAATGTATCACCCCAGACCTCTTCAAAAAGCTTGTCCTTTGTAACGATAGTATTCCTATGCTTATAAAGCGTACTAAGAAGTGCAAACTCCTTTGCCTTAAGCATGATACGTTCCCCATTTAAAATCACGGACATAGTGGGAACGTCAAGCTTCATTATATCTTCATCAGCCACCACCTGAGTGCTTTCAGAATTCAGCTTTTTAAGCTGCTCCACTCTTTTCAGATTGACCTTTACCTTTGCAAGAAGCACAGATAAGCTATATGGTTTCTTGACATAATCATCACCGCCAATGCTAAGTGCCACAAGCACATCATCATCACTCTGACGTGCACTTATAAATAGTATAGGAAGCTGATATTCCTCTCTCACCTTCTTGCAGACATCAAAGCCGGAACCATCTCCAAGATTGATGTCCAGAAGAATTATGTCAACCTCATTTTCATTTAAAAAATCAAAACAAGACGCAGCACTTGTAACATACTGAGTCTTAATATCAAACATTTCAAAATATTCTGCTGTCATTTTGGCAAGCTCTTCTTCATCATCAACTATGAGACAATTATAATGCATTTAGAACCTCCATTTTTCCACAGAAAGTCACCATTCATTATCATACAACATTTCTACAGAAATTTAAAGGGGACGGTTCTATGAGACTCATAGAATCGTCCACCTTTTTTCTCATTTATTCTTCAGTTATCATTTCAATAGGCTTAAGCTTTCTAACTCTGATTCCGAGAAGGGCTGAAGTGAAAAGTGCTACCACAAGTATTCCGATACCTGTTGCAATTATCATAAGCATAGGAAGCTTGAATTCCATTGATTTCATTCCGAAGAGTGAGAAGCATGCCACGCAGAGCTTTCCGCCAAGTGGCTGGCTTACCAGTGCTCCGATCAGTATACCTGTTATGATAGCCGGTGCATTTGAGAGCATTATCTGTGAGATAAGTCCACCGGAGGTCATTCCAAGTGCTTTACTTATTCCCATACCGCGCCACTCTCTGGTTATCTTCGCTCTGATTACAAGAGACTCTACGAAAATTACTATCAGCATTGTAAGAAGTGCAATTATAACACTGATTGACTTTAATGAATCTGTTATGGTACCTGTAGTAGACCCCATTACTTTTTTGGAATCAACTATATTCATTGCTTCCTTATCAAGTCCCTTATCCTCTGCAAACCTTTCAAGTTCAGACTTCATAGACTCAAAGCTTTTACCGTCCTCAACCTGGATATCGTAGCTGACACTCGGAACACTTGGAACTATTTTATCTGCCGCATCCATACTCATGATGATGGTACGTCCCATTCTTTCCATTCTCTGATTAAATCCAACCACCATATATTCGGCCTTTTTATTACCGAGCTCTATCTCAATTACATCGCCAACCTTAACACCTATATCCTCAGCTGCCGCTGCAGTCATTATCACCTCATTCTCATGAGCAGGGAGTCTTCCCTCGATCATTCTTGTATTAAGTCCATTATTTACATCATCATAAACATATGTATAAACAGTTGATTTTTCATCTCCAAAATATACTACAGGCTCTATACCATAGTAACCTAATACATTTTTTACACCATCTAATTCTCTCAGCTCATCACCAATTTCCTTAGAACCGCTTATACTGACATCTCCCATCTCAAAGCCCATAAAGCTAATCAGCTTATTAGAATCTCTTCCAAAGTTCTCATAAAGACCGAAGCCAACGAGGGTTGAAACTGTAAGCACAACTGTTATCAGTACCATAACGATATTTCTTCCAAGACTTTTTGAAGTATCCTTGAGTGAAAGAACTACAGGGATAGGAAGAGGAGTCTTCTCAAAGGAGAAGCTGTTTCTCTTAAAGTTATGTGTTGTTATTCCGCCTCTAAGTGCATCCAGAACCGTTATCTTCTTGTATGCTCTGCTAATAAATCTTGCCACAAGATATACAACCAGCATTAGTCCGATCATAGTACCTGCTGCAATCATCGGTCTGACAGGCTGATTCCATGAAAGACCAAGTATCATACTGAATATATCTCCAAAGCTGTTATATGTAGCAACAGCAACTACGATTCCAACAAAAGCACCTAAAAATGCTATTAAAAGTATCTGCAGAATAAGTGCTCTTCTGAGCTCCCTGACCGTGTATCCACTTGCTTCCAGGATACCGGTATTCTTCATATTTCTCTGAATAAAATTCTTTATACTGAAGGATATAATAACTACTGCAATTACCATAATTATAATTGCGAACAGAAGAACAATTGCCATAACTATCATTGGAAGGAACTGTGAGCCACCTCTCATCATATCCCAGTTGACCATCAGATAATTCATATAATTAACCTCAGGATTCTTCTCAGCATAGTCTGAAATAAGCTTCTTATACTCTTCTCCTACCTCATGCTCAATATCAGCTGTTCCGAGATCATCACTGAGTTCATCTTCATCAACCAGACCCTTGCATGATACCATAGTATAAACATTATCAGGATGATCATCCTTCAGCTGATTCATCATATCCTGTGACATATAAATATAATAAATTGTTATATTTACACTGGAGCAGAAATACGGATCCTCAACATATCCGGCTACATTTAAATCATAGATATCATCTCTGATTTTTATCTGAAATGTATCTCCAACCGAAAACCTTCCCTTCAGATAAAGAGGAATGAGTATATCATTTTTACCATATTTGCTCTGATCTATAGCCAGATTATTATACTTAGGATTCTTTTCAAAGTTCTGTGCAACCATCTGAAACTGTGAAAACTCATCCTCATTTTTATTCTTATAATCACATACGAATAAACTTACCGGAGTTTCTTCATAATCCTTGACATGCTCATTTTTCGAAAATGCTTTCCTTGCACATTCTTTTTCTTCATCCCTGTCGCCTGTTATAAGAAGCACATGAGCTCCGTTTATCTCCTTGAATCTCTCATCAAGCACCTTTCCGGCACCACTGATTGCTGATACACAATCAAATATCAGGAATGCAGCTAAAAAAGTAAGGATGAAAAATGTTATCATATCACCCTTCTGTTTTTTCATGTTGTTTTTTGCTATAAAGAATAGTTTATACATTGTTTTCCACCTTTCAGTATGCTAGGGCTCTTAAAGCCGTATCCCAGAGCTTTACCAGCCTTGCTCCGCAAGAAAATCCTTAAGTTTACGGTGTCTCATAACGGCGTCCTCTTTCTGAGGATTTGATTCGTCCTTGTAATCACCTATGTACGAGCCAAGGTCTATCTCGTCTGATATAACTCCATCGGAGAGGTAAATTACTCTGTTCGCTCTCTCTGCCGCCTTGACTGTATGTGTTACCATCACGATTGTCTGTCCCTGGTCATTTAAGTCTGAAAGTATATCAAGTACATTTGTCGTATTCTGTGAATTAAGAGCTCCTGTCGGCTCATCTGCGAAGAGTACCTCCGGCTGATTGATCACGCCTCTTACTACTGCTACTCTCTGCTGCATTCCACCTGAAAGCTGAGCCGGAAACTTCTTATAATCGCCTTCTCCTATCTCAACCTTTCCGAGGAGCTCCTTAGCTCTTTTTGCGAGCCCCTTTCTATCCTTTGTCCTAAGCAGGCCGCTCACCATTACGTTGTCGAGAGCACTCATACTGTCATTTAAGTAGTTCTGCTGGAAAACGAAGCCACAATGGTTTCTTCTGAAGAGTGCGAGCTTGTCATTTGAGAACTTCGATATCTCTATCTCACTTGCTCCCTTCTCCTCCACACTATATGTAACTGTTCCAAGTGATGGTCTGTCCATTCCGCTGAGTGCATACAGAAGTGTACTCTTTCCTGATCCGGAATTTCCCATAACCACTGTAAAGTCTCCTTTGTATACTTCAAGATTCAGATTCTTCAGAACATGCTGCTGAACTGAACCATTTGAAAATGTCTTCGATAGATCCTTTGCTGATAAAACCACTTTCTTTCCCATTTCTTTTCTCCTTCATTTTTATTCATAAGAAAAACTTCTACGTCGTTTTGTTGTACTCAGTGTACAGCAATCCAACATAGAAGTCTTAATCTGTCTCTTGTTTAATTCTTAATTAATCCTTAAACAATTCTCTTTAATTCTTTTTCAGATATTCCACATCGCTCACAAAAAACAGAAACCTCCGCCGCATTCTTTACAAGCATATAATCGTGAAACTTCTGAGTATTGATATCGATAAAGCCAGCAACCATCTCGCCTGTGCATATACTGCTCTTAACAGCCGGTTGTTTTTCTGCCTTATCATAATCAATCATTTCAAGCTTTTTACTTTTAAACAAACTCATGATTCCCAGTTAAACCTTTGTAAACATATCCTTTGAAAGTCCACATACCGGACAAACCCAGTCATCAGGAATATCCTCAAATGCAGTTCCTGGAGCGATTCCGCTGTCCGGGTCCCCAACCTCCGGATCATAAATGTAGCCACATGGGCAAGCATACTTATCCATAAATAACAACCTCCTTTAACATAATTAATAGTACGTCCTTATTATAACATCCTCACATAATTAAGCCTAGAACTTTGTGCTATAACTGTGACAAAAATAATGCTATACTTACCTCATCAAAGTAAAAAACGAGGTATATGAAGGAGGTTAAAGTATATGGAAAGAAGAACTCTGAGTAGAGACGAATTAAGTATGGTAGCCGGTGGTAACGGTTTTCCGGATGGCGAGCTCCCTGAAGGAGTAAATCTTTGCCTGAGATGTGGTTCAAAAGAGGACCTTGAACTCATCAACGAGGTGGTTGTGGAGGATTCAGGCAACCCTACAATTGACGGACTTCTTACAGATAAAACCCGCAGACTCTATAGATGCAATGTATGTAACTTAACATTCTGGCGCTATGGACTTTTCTATGAAATACAAACGAAGTAGTACTACACCACACGTAAATGGGGACGGTTCAATGAACCGTCCCCATTTGCTTTGTGATATCTGGTACATTTTTATGTAAACTATCTGCAGATGCCGTCAGCTCCGACCCAATATCCGTCTACGTACTGACTTGTAACCATATATCCTTCAGCGTCGAAGTAATACCAGTTACCATCTATCTTCTGCCATTTTGACTGTGGATACCAGTTGCTGCTGTCTACGAAGTACCAACCATTTGGTGATTCCATCCACTGTCCATAACCTTCATATGTCCAAGAGCCATCAGCTCCAATCCAGTAACCATCAATCCACTCAGAGCTTGCCATATATCCGTCTGTCTTGAAGTAGTACCAAACTCCACTGATCTTAATCCACTGGTTCTGTACATAAGTTCCGTTCTTATTCTCAATCCACCAGCCATTTGAATCACACTTCCAAGTGTATTCTGTTCCGTCATCAGCCTTCTTAGCTTCTTTGCTTTCCTTGGTTGCAGTTTCCTTTGCCCCCTCAGTCTGCTCGGACTTCATATCTTCTTCTGTCTGCTTCTGCTCTGCCTGAGCATTCTTAGCTTCCTCTGCAGCATTCTTTGCTTCCTGAGCTTTTCCGTTCTCCTCAGCCTTCTTAGATGCTACTTTCTCCTCAGCTTCTTCGGTCTTCTTATCAACCTCTTCTTCAGTCTTCTTATCAACCTCTTCTTCAGTCTTCTTTACTTCTTCAGCATCTGATGAAGTAGCCTCCTGCTCTTTATCATCTACTGATTCATGATTCTCTGTTTCAAGTGTTTCGCTCTCAACGTAAAGAGTATTATCCTCTGCTGAAAAGCTTGTCTGTGAGAGGTCAACTACTATAGCTGGTCTGACTTCACAAGGTGCGAATCCGGCATAACCATATTCAATTACATTTCCCTTGTCACCATCAACACACATAATAGTGCCACTTGCAGAATTTGTTCTTAACCAATACGCGTTCCATGAATTTGATGAGATTGCCGAACATTTTCTGACATTTTCCGATAAGCCTTCCACCTCTGCCTTGCTTGGAAGGAAGAACTTAACTCCCTCAACTCCTACATCAGGAAGATCTACACTTTTAACAGCTTTATCTACGTAACTAAATTCCTTTTCATAATAATTTGCAAGGAAATCTTTGATTTCAGAACCAGCATAATTACAATATGCATTACCAAACTTATGTATAACTATCGGCTCCTTAGCAAGAAGTGTAAGCTCGCCTTCACTTTTATTAATGGAATTATCCTGGATAATATACCACTCCTTACCATTGAAATTGATCGTTTTAGTATTCTTAGCCATCATGAAGTATGGATGATTTGCAAAATATTCTTCATCTCTTGTCACGTGAGCCCACATATGATCTCCGCTATTTCCTTTATTAAGATCACATGTAATTGCACCTGCAGAATTTGTATCAATAGTAATGCTCGTAATAGGAGCACCTGCAGTCTTATCCTTTGTATAATACATATAGATGTAATCGCCACCGGCATTATCATTCAGATCTATTCTTTTCTGAGTATAACCCAGGCGAGCCAACGAATAATCAGTTTTAAGCGTATAGAAATCAATATCCTTATATCCTTCATCCGCAGAAATGTCATCGCTGTCACCATATTTTGTCATTATATTTGTTATGGCCTCATCCGGATTTGTTGTAGTCTGATATGCTAAATAGATGTTTGTTCCCCAAAATTTTCCTTTAGTAAGATTGAATGGAATCACAGTATAACCTTTTACCCCGTCCTGTCCGACATCGGACTCATTACCATAGAATCTGAGACTTTTTATATATGTCTTCTTAGTCTTCTGATCACCACTTTCCTCTGTTCCAGCTCCTCCGTTTTCTGCGGCAAATGTATCACCTGAGTAACAAAGCGTGCCTACTGATGACATTAGCATCATTGATGCAAGGACCAAACCGGCTGTTTTCTTAGCGACAATACTTCTTTTTCTCATGATTCCACTCCTTTTATATATAAAAAAATAATAAGTGGTTTTTTGAAAAACCACTTATTATTACTCACATGTTTCAATTTGTCAACTATTTTTTTAAAAAAGTTCACTTTTCTTATAAGTTTTATAAAATTTTTTTTATTGCTGACTTAAACATTAATATGCTTTAAAGCATCAATAAGCTCCACCGGAGTTTCTGCAAAAACCGAAGCTCCATTTTCTATGAGAAACTCTTTTTCTCTAAAGCCCCATAGGACTGAGATGCATGGAAGGCCTGAATTTCTTGCTGTTTCAAGATCTACCTCTGTATCTCCTATGTATACAGCTTCTTCTTTCGAGCTTCCGAGCTCGCTGAGAGCCTGCTCTACCATATCGGGTGCCGGTTTTCTTTTGATTCCTTCTCTTTCTCCGATAGCAACCTCTACAGAATCACTGAAGAATCTGTCATTTAATTCTTTAACTGCAGAGTTTATCTTATTGGAAACGATAGCCATTTTATATCCTGCATCCTTAAGCTTC
>CACYJP010000085.1 GCA_902774725.1 uncultured Lachnospiraceae bacterium | reverse complement strand
GTTTGTATGTGTATGTCTTCGACAGTTCCCCTTATGATACAGCAAACATCAGCAGGGCTGCCGCTACCGAAGCGTTCAAAGATTCAACCTGCCCCTTCATCGGGATCTTTATATATTCATCGGCCTTTGAAGCGATCTCATCGCTCAACCCGTTGCCTTCATTCCCTATCATCACAGCGGTCCTTCTGCCGTAACTTATCTCCCTGTAATCCCTTTTTGCCTTAAGATGAGCAGCATATACCTGTACTCCGGCATCCTTTAACCTCTCAATATCCGCTGCCAGTGCCTGGCTGTATATGACCGGCATCCGGTATATCGAACCCATGGTAGACCTGATGACCTTGGGATTATACATATCGACTGTCCCTTCATTTGCTATGATAAGATCATAGCCTGCTGCCTCCGCAGTCCTTATCATTGTCCCCATATTTCCGGGATCCTGAATTCTTTCCAGAACAACGATGAGAGGATTGGTTTCACCTGACTGCATCAGTTCTTCAACTGTATAGGACTTAGTATTAACAGTCGCAACTATTCCCTGCGGATGCTTTGTATCTGACATCTTTCTTAGAATAATGTCAGTAACTATGTAGCATCTTCCTCTCAGAACAGCCTTCTCAACCAGATATCTGATACGTACATCTTCTCCCATAAACTTATCGTAATAAGCCTGTGTCATGAAGATACTGTCAAGGTCCTTGTCAGGTATCTCCCTGACCATTCTTGTTCCTTCAACTACATATCTTCCGAGATATTTTCTTTCCTTAGGTCCGCTGAGAAGTCTTACAACAGTCCTGACTTTTCCGTTACTCTGTGAAATAATATTTTCCATATGCATTCTCCCATGATCAGATACTATTTCTTCGTTTCTCTTACAAGCACCCTGTCCTTTCCATACGAAAGCTGAAGTGCTTCCTCTATTCCGGTTCCGAGATCAACACTCGGCATCATTCTCACTGCCTTCTTCTCTTCTTTGAGCTGAACATAAACAGGGGTATTTCCCTTATGGTCGCCAAGCAGCATTCCAAGATCTGCTTTTCCTTTTTCAAAGCTTTCCATGTTGTCAAAAAGAATCCAGAGCTGCATTGCTCTCGCTCTTTCCTTTTCAACCATCTCGTTCATAGGCAGTATATCCGATGCAAGTATTTTGCTTTCTGCATCAGACACCTGAGCTCTTCCCTTTATTACAACAGGCGTATTCTCCTCAAGTATATCTCTGCATTTTTCGTAGGTCTTTGGGAATACAAGAACTTCAACTGTTCCATAAAAGTCTTCAACCTTCATGATAGCCATATTTTCACCCTTACGGGTTATCCTCTTCTGAATGCTTTCGATCATTCCACCGTAGGTATAGGTTCTGCCATCAATTGCAGCAGCTGTTCCTGTTTCCTCTTCTATCTCAAAATCAAGAGACGTAACATCTGTATTCTCATCAAGAAAGTCTCTGACTCCATCAAGTGGGTGACCACTTATATAAAGTCCCAGCATCTGCTTCTCTCCGCTCAGAATTATATCCTCGGAGAATTCAGGAACATCCGGATATTCTACATCAAAGGCCTCCTTTGACTCTTCACCCATGAAGTCAAGCAGTGACATCTGGCCCGTAGCATTTTTCTTCTTCTCATTTGTTACTGCTCCTGAGATATCAGGGTATGCCATCATAAGCTGTCTTCTATTCTTTCCAAAGCAGTCAAATGCACCGGCCATGATAAAGCTTTCAATTGTTCTCTTATTGGCCTCTTTACCGGACAAACGAGTTATATAGTCTCTCAGATCCTTGAACTTACCATTCGCTTTTCTTTCTTCTATGACTACATCAACGACGCTGTCACCTACTGATTTTATAGCAGACATTCCGTATCTTATCGCGTCACCGGCCACAGTGAACTTTCCATAGCCTTCATTTATATCCGGTGAAAGAACCTTGATACCCATTCTTTTTACCGCTTCTATATAGCTGGCAAGCTTCGTAGAATTATCTCTTACCGAGGTCAGAAGTGCAGCCATAAAGTCCAGCGGATAATATGTCTTCAGATAGGCTGTCTGATAAGTAACGATACAATAAGCAGCAGCATGAGACTTGTTAAATGCATAGCTCGCGAAGTCTGTCATCTCATCATATATCTTGTTCGCCACTTCCTCACTGATTCCGTTTTTTATACAGCCCGGAACATTCATCGCTTCGTTTCCGTAAACGAAATTCTCACGTTCCTTTTCCATCACGCTTGCCTTCTTCTTCGCCATAGCACGACGTACCTCATCGGACTTGCCCATGCTATAGCCTGCAAGAGACATAACGATCTGCATAACCTGTTCCTGATAAACTATACATCCATAGGTATTTTCAAGAATCGGCTTCAGCTCCGGAGTTTCATACTTGATCGCATCCTTGTTCTTCTTTCCCTGTATATACTGTGGGATAAAGTCCATAGGACCCGGACGATAAAGTGATATTCCTGCAACTATGTCCTCGATTGTCTGTGGCTTCAGTCTCTTCATAAAGCTCTGCATACCACCACTCTCCAGCTGGAACACTCCGGCACACTCTCCCGAAGCAATAAGCTCAAACACCTTCGGATCATCCAGAGGGATGTTATCTATATCTATTTCTTTTCCTGTTCTTTCCTTGATACTCTCCAAAGCATCTGCGATTACTGTCAGGTTCCTGAGTCCCAGGAAGTCCATTTTCAGAAGTCCGAGCTGTTCGAGAGTATCCTTCTCAAACTGAGTAGATACAGGAGAATCACCACTGTTCTTACAAAGCGGAACATACTCAACTATAGGCTCCCGACCTATAACGACACCCGCAGCATGCTGTGACGGATGACTCGGAACGCCCTCCAGCTTTCTTGCGAGGTCCACCATATATTTGACATCCGCATTTTCATTATAAAGCTTTATAAAGTCCGGACTCTCCTCAAGCGCCTGACTGAGAGTCATAGGCTTTGCTCCACCCGGAATAGACTTCGCAACTATATCTACAAGTCCTCTGTTAATGTTCAGAACACGGCCCACATTTCTAACCGCATTTCTTGCAGCAAGTGTTCCAAATGAAATGATCTGAACCACCTTCTCAGGTCCGTATTTTCTGGAGACATACCTTATCATCTCCTGACGACCTTCAGGTGCAAAGTCTATATCTATATCCGGCATACTTACACGCTCCGGATTAAGAAATCTTTCAAAAATAAGACTGTATCTTATCGGATCTATGTTGGTTATCTTGAGCGCATAGGAAACAATACTTCCTGCCGCAGAACCTCTTCCCGGACCAACACTGATTCCGTTATTCTTCGCATAATTTACATAGTCCCAAACAATCAGGAAATAGTCTACGAAGCCCATATCCTTGATAACGCCTAGCTCGTAATCCATTCTCTCTTTTAGTTCAGGAGTCACCTCTTTGTAGCGTTCACTCAGTCCCTTCTCACAGAGATCCTTCAGATAACTGAACGCATCCGGATACTCCTCCGGAACATCATACTTTGGAAGCTTCTGCTCTCCGAAAACGATCTCGACATTACATCTCTCAGCTATTTTATGAGTATTCTGAATAGCCTGTTTTGCATACGGGAAGAGAGCCAGCATCTCCTCTTCGGATTTAAGGTAATACTGACCGCCTTCATATCTCATTCTGTTTTCATCATCGACAGTAGTTCCCGTCTGCATACAGAGCAGTATGTCATGAGCCTCCCAGTCCTCAGCCATAACATAGTGCGAATCATTTGTACAGACAAGCTCTATTCCGGTCTCCTTGGACATCCTGAGAAGATCCGTATTAACTATCGTATCATCTGAAAGTCCGTGATCCTGGAGCTCAAGGAAATAATTTCCTTCGCCAAATACATCTCTGTGCCAGAGGGCAGCCTTCTTTGCCTCTTCATAGAGATGTCGCCTCAGGTAAAATGCAACCTCGCCCTGAAGGCAGGCAGAAAGACATATAAGTCCCTCATGATATTTTTCCAGAAGCTCTCTATCTACTCTTGGCTTGTAATAGAAGCCCTCAGTAAAGCCCTGAGATACTATCTTGGTCAGATTCTTATAACCCGTTTCATTTTCAGCGAGCAGAATAAGGTGATAATATCGCTCATCATTGTCACCTGTTTCCCTGTCAAATCTGCTTCCCGGCGAAACATAAACCTCACAGCCGAGAATAGGCTTTATCCCCTGCTTCTTACACTCTTTATAGAATTCGATAACTCCGTACATAACTCCATGGTCTGTTATCGCCAGACTGTCAAACCCAAGCTCCTTTGCTCTTGATACAAGCTCAGGGATTTTTGCAAAACCATCAAGCAGACTATATACAGTATGTACATGCAAATGTGTGAATGCCAATTTTTGTCCTTCCTGATTATGAATCCTTTTATGATTCCTGTTTTGATTCTTGCTTTGAATCCTGATTTTCCTCAACCTTTCTGAGCTTCTTCACATCAGAATTCATACGTCTGTTGTATTTACTGTTTATCTTTTTATTATATTTCTTTACAAGCTTATTCTTGTATCTGTTCTCATACTTATGATCAGTAAAGTTTTCCAGATCCTTTGCTCTGAGATAATCTAGCTTTTTATCAAGCTTCTTCTCATACTTTTTAGCATAGCTCTTCTGAAGTCCGGACTTATACTTCTGTCTCTTTAGATAAGCCCTGTATCCCTTAACATATCTCTTCGCATATTCAAAGGTATAATCCTCACCCTTTTCAGCAAGCATATACAGAAGCCTTTCAAGCTTCTCTTTAGTATAAGGATGAAGGATGTTCTTACTTTTTCCATTCAGATAGTATTCAAGAGGAGAACTATCTGTATAATCATCCTTATGATAAATCTTGCTGGCCGCTACGCGGTCACAAAACATTTCGATTATATATAAGTCAGGCATCTTCATTCCTGTAACAGAACCATCTCTTTTATCCAAATCATAGTCCAGCCAGTATTCCAGGTGATGTTTATTTCTGCCCTTATGATGCAGCCACGAGGAAGTGTAGCCCTTATCCTCTCTCTCAGCCTCATTCGGACTTCTGTTTCCCTGATAGTATTTTGCACCTACCGAAAACTCAGTCCACGAATACTTGGAAAGGTCATGAAGAATTCCCTGTTTATACAGTCCACATCTGAAACAATTCTTTCCAACCTGCAGCTTATGCTCATTTATAGTCTTAAGATGCTTATACCAATTCTTTTCTCTTATATTTTCTTTTACAGCATCCGCTTTTTTTTGAAAAGTCCCTTTAATATCCATCCTTAGATTTCCTCTTTTTTCTATTTTTAAACAGACCTGTAGCATCTACATAATCGCTTCTTATTGTATCATATTCCAACTACAAATACATTAAAAAGTATGACGCCGTAAATGGAGAAAACCTCATATCAATCTCTATATTTAAAGTGTATTCCGGCTCCTATACATCCGATAAATACACCACCTATTCCTAACGCTCCTGCGGTTGCAACACTTGAATCAGGTTCTGGCTTCATACCGAGCAAAACAACACCTATCAGTCCTATTACAAACATCAGTATCCCTATTACAGTAATGATTATTGAAAGCTTTATCATCTTTCTTTTTTTTATACCTTCTTCTGAATCTTTATCCAAATCCCCGGTTTTTTCCATAAAGCTTTTAAGCTCAAAAATTAATTCTTCGTAGTTCTGAATTGTTTTCAGAATCGGTATATCTAAAACCCCACCCATACCACTACTGTATCTGATCCTGCATCTGACGACTGTTCTATCCTTTAATTCCTTTATTGAAGTGATCTGAGTGATGAGTGCAGCAGCATCCTTTTCTCTATTATTATCTATTATCTTCTCTATAAATCTATATGAATCTACATAAGTGACGCATTTATTAATTGCGTTTCTTCTTCTATTTCCCGACGAAATAGCAGATACCATTCGCTGACTGCCGTTTATTCCACCAGCACTATAAACAGGAATATCAAACGTCCTCTTTTCATCCGGATTCCTATCTATATCAGCCCCGACTGTAGTTATCTTGGAATTACTCTTATTCCAATAATAAATATTACCTCTTATATCAATCGAAAATGCATCAAGGAGGGTTCCATGTTTTAGATCATAATCATCATCTGCTCTGTACTGGAATAATCTTTTCTTTCCAGTCAGACATTTACGAATAATATCCTCCGCCTCGTGGTATACAGCCAGATCTTTATACCCCTGAGAGAGTGCCTCGTCCAGACCAAAAGCCTCTGATTCTAATCTATACTCGCCTCCACCTCCTGATACTCTACCAATAAGGTGCTCACCTTCATATATATCACAAGGCGCAATAGGGCCAAACCCATAATCAGAAATAGATCCGTTACTGGAATTACACTTTGGACAAAAAAACATAAGGCCCGGTGCTGTTATAGGAACCTTGTACTCAGTTTGACAATATTTACATTTTCGTTTTTCATAGTGTATAGTGTTTTTTTGAGCATTTGGAGAGCCCATATTTTTTCCTCCCTGCGCTGCCAAAAAGAGCCAAACAAAAGTAAAAATACTATCGTTTGGCCCGTTTGTTTTTTGAATATCTCATTAATAAAAGCTTTGGCTTTAGCTTACTCCTTTAAGCCTCAGCCTTCCACAGTCCGTGGAGATTACAGTACTCATACGCTTCAACAACCTTGTCGCCATCAGCAATTGCAAAAACCGCAACAGGCTCATCACCCGGCTTAAGCGTCTTACGCTGTCTTCCCTGCTCTGTCTCGAGAACAACCCACTGAATTGAGTGCTCCTCAAGCATAGGATGTGCAACTGATCCAACCTTTACAGTTACTGTATTTCCATCAATCTCAATAACCGGCACATGCTTTTCACCTGCTGCATCTGTTGTGTTTGGCACAAGCTCAACCATTGCCTCACCGCAGCACTTAACGTCGCAAGCGTCCTTGTTTAAGTATGAGATCATATTGCCACACTTAGTACATTTAAAAACCTTCATCCATTAACCCTCCTTAGTTTTTTTAGTTCTTGTAAAAATTCTTTTAATAGTCCATGTAAATCTCTCTTTACACACAACTTGATTATAACAAACCCAAGAAGAATTATCCACCAAAAAGACTACGCCGTCTTATTATATCTGTCCGGCATTCTTTCCTTGATGATCGTGTCGATGCATACATCCCTCTCGTATGCTTCCTGCTCATTCATCTCGCTGAAAACATCCGCCTTGCACTCCTCGAAAAATGAGCAACCCAGGCAGCAGCCTGCGCAATCCTTATAACCCATCATCCAGAACTTAAATCTCTCCCACATATTTTTTACCTCCGATTTCTTAATCTTAAAACCATTCTTTATGTTTCTTATGGTTCTATGGTAAAAAATAGTGTGTGTCATAAAAAGTACATACCTACTGTCCGGCTGCGAATTCCTCATAGCTTCTCGGTTGATCGGTTGAACCGGAAAAACCGCACATTCTATAAGCATTCTCGGTGATATAAGAGCATTTAATTCTCTCGTCCTCATTTGCATATGCACGGGTTATACAAGCCATACGATAGATATAATCGCCTTTTATTGTTACCAGGTCATATATCATCTTCTCGCCTGCCGCATCCATCGTACCTGCCAGAACAATCCTTCCGTGATCATCATCTGCGCTTACAACTATATCCGAAAGATCATAATTACTTCCGTGCTCATAATCATTTATCTGATCTGTAAAATCAGAGATAGACTTTCCATCTGTTCTTCTGTAAACAGAGTATATAAACTCCGCTCCATCACTTCCTGTAAGATCGACTGTCTGTACATTTTCTCCATATACTGTTGAAGATGAAGAGTCATCAAACTTTATATCGTTAAAAAGCTTTGCCGGATAAGAGAACTTAAAGTCTCCGATTCCGGAATCATAATAGATATACTCATCAGGATTTAGATTCTGATCATAATTCTCAACCGAAGAAGCATCTATTCCAAAGCGTTCTCTGTATTCATTATCATCAGCTGCGCTTGCCGTAGTAGTGGCTTCGGTTGTAGCCTCTGTAGTAAGTTCAGTTGTAGCTTCTGTAGTAACCTCTGCAGACGTATCAGTCTCATCCACAGCCTCTGTCTCAGCCTCCGTCGATGTATCCGTATCATCCAGAGCCTCTGTCTCAGCCTCTGTAACAGACTCCGTCGCCTCAGAAACCTTATCATTATCCCCTTTACCACGCAGGAGTATTACGATAGCAACTATCATTCCAACAAGCAGGACTCCAAGCACAGCAATGAGTATATTCATCTTCTTCCCACTTTTTTCGCTCTTTTCACCCGGTCCATTCGTATAAGAAGAAGCATTATTATATGCCTGATTATTATCATACGAATAAGCAGGCTGCTGAGGTATAAACGATGGCTGATTCATCTGATTCTGTTGAAGCTGCTGGTTCATCTGTATATATTCCGGAGAATCAGGATCCAGAGCGACCGTCTCCTGAACTGTCTCACCTTCGCTATGTAATGCCTGTTTAAAGTCAGTCACACTCTGCAGTCTGTCTCCCACCTGCACCGCAAGAGCTCTCATAACAGCTCTTGAGAAGCTCTTTGGGAGGCTAGGATTAACCTGATCCAGAGGAACAAGAGTATCCTCTGTAACTCTGTTAACTGCTTCAGGCGGTTTAATACCACTTGCCAGCTTGTAGAGTGTAGCACCAACTGAATAAATATCTGTCCACGGTCCTACATTTCCTGACTGGGAATACTGTTCTATTGGAGCGTAGCCATGCTTTAAAATAACTGTCGCTGAGTGTCCATCTCCAAAAGCACTCTGCTTTACAGCACCGAAGTCGATCAGCTTGAACAAACCATTTTTGCAAAAGAATATATTGTCCGGGCTTATATCTCTATGAATGAGTCCGACACTGTGAACCTTTTCCAGAACATCACAGACCGAATCCGCCATATTAATAAGCATATCATAGGGAATAATTCCACCGTTTTGCTTCGCATATTCCTTCATGTTGCAGCCTTCAAGATATTCCATAACTATATAGGCTGTTCCGTTTTCTTCAAAGAAATCATGTATTGTAACTGTACCCGGATCAGCATTAAACTTCGCAAGGCTTCTGGCTTCCTTTAGAAATCTCGAGCGTCCATGCTCAAAGGAATCTGTTCCTTTAGAGGTAAGCGCACTGACTGTCGCTTCCTGAGTTCTTACTGCAAGCCCCTGAGGAAAGAATTCTTTGACACAAACCATACTTTCAAGCACCTGGTCCCAGGTTCTGTAGGTTATTCCAAAGCCTCCTACTCCTATCACCGTTCCGATAACATATCTGTCCTTCAGGATAGTTCCCGGCTTAAG
>CACYJP010000084.1:10693-20612 GCA_902774725.1 uncultured Lachnospiraceae bacterium | reverse complement strand
TATCAGTCTGTGCACGTCAACTATTGAAAGCGCCGTATACCGAACGGTACGTACGGTGCTGTGAGAGGACGGCGGCTAGTCACCGCCTCCTACTCGATTGTTTATTAAAGTATTTTATTAAAGTATTAATGATAATGACCATCATCAAAGTCATCGTCATCATCATAGCCAAATCCACCATGATCAGACATATATTCACGTCCGGAGATTCTCTTTCTCTGACGTTCCTCTTCAACAAGCTGGGAAAGCATTTCCTTTGCTTCCTTTGCCTCTTTTATGTTTTTGATTTCGAAGCATTTCATAGTCTTATCAGAGCTGTCGACTACAATTGAACCAAGACCGAAGATTCTCTGAATGAAGGAACGCTTCAGGGAAAGGTCCAGAACTCTGTAAAGTCTTATCTCGTCTTCTTTGATGTTCAGCATTCCGCTCTTTATAAAGAGACGCTCTTCGTCAAAGCTGTAAATAGTGAAGGTCCATGGAAGACCGCACCAAAGTCTTTTTCTCTGTTTAAAAAGTAATTCGCCCATACTTTACCTCCAAATATAGAAGATGCGTGTATGCATCCTAAAGAATACATTAGTTAATGATGAGTTTCAAGAATAACTTTACGCAGCATATCCCTCAGAAACTTTGTTATTGATGATTTTGGCAAAAAAGTATAAAATGATATAGTGTTGGTTAAAAGAAGACCGGCACTTATAAGGTAAATAATTATCAGGAGGTAATAACCATGCCAGATATGAATGATTTAAAGGGACTTGTTGATAAGGCAGAGGGTGCAGCTAAGAAGGCCGGCATCACAGGAGAGGACATTGAGAAGTATAAAGATAAGGCTATCGATGTAGCTAAGGATTTCTTTGATAAGAAAAAGGATAAAGATAAGGACGATAAATAAATGACGAACCTGATAAGGGGGATGAGAAATGGCTGTTTGTCCTAATTGTGGAGGCATGCTCAGGTTTGACATAAAAGGCCAGACTATGAGATGTGATTCGTGTGCATCCACATTTGATCCTTATGCTTTCGAATATGGTGGCAGTGCTGAAGAGAGCACTGAGTACGATGTAACGGTTTTTAAGTGTCCACAGTGTGGTGGAGAGATATATGCTACAGATCAGACCGCAGCAGGCTTTTGCAGCTACTGTGGTTCTTCGAATGTCCTGGAGGGACATCTCACAAAGGAGAAGAAGCCGGAGCTGATCATACCATTTAAGAAGACTAAGGAAGATTGTAAGAGTTTATTTAAAAAGTTCACAAAAAGAGCTATATTTGCTCCTTCGGATTTCAGGAGTGAGGGAAATGTGGATTCCTTCAGAGGTATCTATATGCCTTATTGGCTTTATGATATATCACAGTCTGGGCATATAGGTGTCCCTACTTCCAGATCTCACAGAAGAGGCGATTATATAATTCATGACCATTATATGTGTTCCGGTGAAATGGACAGTATGTATAATGGCGTTTCTTATGATGCCTCCTCATCCTTTGCGGACGATATAAGTAACGAGATAGCTCCTTTCAATGTAAAGGATATAACGGGATTTTCTCCGAGCTTTCTCTCCGGATTTTACGCTGATGTTGCGGATGTGCCAGCTTCAGTTTATGAGGAGACAGCTGTTGAGCTTGCTCGTGAGAGCTCATATAACTATCTGAAAAAAAGAAGCCCTATGAGTGGTGAAAGCTTTGAAAAGGGCAAGGAAGAAGTTAAGTCAATGATTGGAACTCAGGTTAATGCTGAAAGATCAGCTATGTTTCCTGTGTGGTTCCTTACCTATAGACATGGTAAGCGTGTTGCTTATGCGACAGTAAATGGCCAGTCCGGAAAGGTTTCATCTGACCTTCCGATAAGTGTTCCGAAATATCTGTTATGTGCCGGTGTGGTAGCGGCAATTCTTTTTGCGATACTTCAGATCTTTTTCACAATACTACCGAGTACACTGCTTGCTGTTATCTCTGTAGTGTCGGTTATCGGAGCAATTCTTTACAGCAGCGAGATGAAGAAGATATGTATAAAGGATAACCACGACGAGGATATGGGACTTCAATCGAGGATGGAACAAAAACGTAAGGCCAGACTTGATGCGCAGCGAGGTGCGACCTTTGGGAATGAAACAGAAGCCTTTGTCCTTACTGAACGTGATATAAGGAATAATAAGAGAAGGAAGAAAATCCAGCAAAAGCATGCAAAGAGGGGCTCTAATGCTCTTACTATCATTGTTTTATGTTTTATCTTGATTCCGACGATAATTCACATATTTGGTGGAATGATAATGGCTATGGTTGGTGGATTTTCACTTGTAGGAGTTATTTTGGTTTTGCTTTCACTGATCATATCGGTTATTCTTACATTTACTTCTACCAGAAATATAAAAGACACAGAATCAAAGAAGGGTATATCTTCAATTATATGGGCTGATATAGGACTTGCAGCTTCACTTGCTATTCTTATATTTAAGCCGGTCAGTGATATATACTATTATACAGCTGCAGTTGTTGCCATGGCAGGACTGCTTATTATGCTTATAGATCTGATGCTTAGCTACAACCTGCTTGCGACCAGACCACTTCCGCAGTTTGAACTGTATAAGGGAGGTGATGATCGTGCTTAAAGGTAAGAAAATTACAAAACCATGGAGCTTTAGAAGCCTTCTTGCAGTGATCATATGTCTGTCGGTAATTGTGGGGACACTTGCTCTTTCAGTTAAGTCGCATGCATATGAAAACAGCTATACCAATTCTGATACAGGCTACAGTGTAGATATCATAGATGATGCAGATGTTTTCACTGATGAAGAGGAGGAAGAGCTTCGTCAGATAATGTCTCAGATCACGCAGTATGGAAATGCGATTTTATATACAACTGACACTTATGAGGGTGACAGTAAAGCTGCGAGTCTGGAGCAGTACAATAAAAAATATGATGCGGAAACTGATAATGGCGTTATTTATACGATGCAGTTTTCGAGCGACCATATGAGCTATGATCTTCGTCTTGTACACGCCGGTGCATTCTCAGTATGGCTTGAGAATGGGACTGCACAAAGTATTGTTGATGAAGGTGCAAATAAAGCTTCTGAGTCCGATTATGCTTCGGCAAAATATGTATTTGAAGAGTACTACAAAGCATTAGAATCAAGCGACAGAAAGCCTCACTATGAGCCTGCAACTGAGGAAGGTACGGATACCGTGCCTGCAGCAGAAGAAGAAGAAACTGAGTCGACTGAAGCAAAGGACGATCTGAGGTATACCAATCCGACTAATGGAAACAAGGTAACCATCACAGATGACGCTGATCTTCTGACAGATGGAGAGGAAAAAGAGCTTGAGTCGATTATGATCAAGCTGTCCGAGTATGGACACGTAGGCTTCTACAGTACAGATCATGGTGCAAGCAGAGTAAGTGATACTGCAGAGAACTATTATCTGAATTATCTCGGAACTAATGAAGAGAGCGGAACAGTATTTGTTATCGATATGAATATCCGTGAGCTCTATGTAACGACAGCCGGCTATAAGGATATGGGAATGCGAAGCGTTATCAATAACGGACGTGCAAGTACCATAGCCGATAATGTTTATTCGTATGCAACTGATAAGAATTATTACAAATGTGCTTATGAGGTTTACAGTCAGGAACTGACTCTGATGGAGGGCGGTAAGATAGCCCAGCCTATGAAGCTTGCGAGCAATATACTTCTGGCACTGGTTATAGGATTTATAATAGCATATCTGCTTGCAAGGGCATTTTCTTCAATAGCTCCACCTACTGAAAATGAACTGCTTGCAGCAATCCAGACTAGACAGAGTTTAGATGGATATCAAAAAGTATTCACACACACTACAAGGACCTACAGTCCGCGAAGCTCATCCTCCGGAGGCGGAGGTGGCGGAGGCGGCGGAGGCGGTGGCGGCGGAGGCTTCTCCGGTGGTGGCCACAGCTTCTAGAACGTGCCATTATGTGGTGAATGATATATAAATGTCACCCGGTGACAAAAGAAATTGGAGAAAAGTTATGAGAAAAACAAAGGTTATCTGTACAATAGGACCTGCAAGCGATAATGAGGAAACTCTTCGTAAGCTCATAGAGGAGGGAATGGCAGTTGCTCGTCTTAACTTCTCTCATGGAACTCATGAGGAGCATAAGAAAAAGTTTGACCTGATCAAGAAGGTCAGAGCTGACTTGAGACAGCCTATCGCAATTATGCTGGACACTAAAGGTCCGGAGGACAGAATCGGATGCTTCGAAAACGGAAGCATAACACTTGAGGACGGTGATACATTTACCTTCACTACTGAGGAGATGATGGGTACTCAGGAAAAGGTTTCTGTCAGTTATAAGAATCTGATCGACAACCTCGAGATCGGAGACAGAATTCTTGTTAATAACGGACTGGTTATCTTTGAGGTAACAGAGCTAAAGGAAAAGGAAGCAGTCTGCAAATGTCTTGCAGGCGGTGTTCTGTCTGATAAGAAGTCAATGAACTTCCCGAATAAGGTTCTGGATCAGCCTTTCCTCAGTGAGCAGGATAAGAAGGATCTTCTTTTCGGTATTCAGAATGGTGCTGATTATGTGGCTGCATCCTTTGTTTCCTGCAAACAGGATGTTCAGGATATGAGAGACTTCCTTGACCAGAATGGTGGTAAGGATGTTGAGATAATCGCAAAAATCGAGAATCGTTCCGGTGTTGAGAACATCGAGGATATATGTCAGCTATCAGATGGTATTATGATTGCCAGAGGTGATCTGGGAGTTGAGATTCCGGGAGTTGAGGTTCCTTCGGCTCAGAAATTCCTGATATCAAAGTGCCGTATGCTCGGAGTAAGAGTTATAACTGCAACTGAGATGCTGGAATCAATGATCAAGAATCCGCGTCCTACAAGAGCTGAGATATCTGACGTGGCAAATGCAGTTTATGACGGTACCTCTGCGGTTATGCTTTCCGGTGAGACTGCTTCAGGTAAGTATCCGGTACAGGCTCTTAAGACAATGGTTGAGACCATTGAATATACAGAGACAAAAATAAACTATAAGAAGCGATTCAGAAATGCTGACTTCGAGGTTAGAAGTACACTCGATGCAGTTTCACATACTGTTTGTACTATGGCTATAGACGTGGGAGCAAAGTGTATCATAGTAAATTCGCTAAGCGGAAGAACTGCCCGAATGGTAAGCCGTTTCCGTTGCCCGGTTGATATCATAGGTATGACAACATCTGCCAAGGTTTGGCGTAAGCTGAATCTGTCATGGGGACTTACACCGGTTATGTGTGGTATGTTTGATAGTATGGAAGAAATGTTCAGAAACTCAGTGCTCGAGGCTGAATCAGCCATGGGACTTGAAAAGGGTGACAATGTAGTTATCACCGGTGGTATAACAAACGGAACCAGTGGAAATACTAACCTTATCAAGGTAGAAGAAATAATATAAAAAGAAATAATATAAAAAGAAATAATATAAGAATTAACTAATAATAAATAAACGTATAAGAAATAAACTAAGAAACAAAGATACAAAATATTACTTCAGAAATAAAGGAGGTGACGGTTAATGGAACATGATGCCAAACAGGACATCGATTATCACTTGTGCATTAGACTTATAAAAATAAATAACTCGGTATATATCCGTAACCGTCACATAAGTGTGCTTTAAAGCATATTGTATTTTAGCTGCGCTTTCGGATATGTTCGGGTGTAATACTACGAGAGGGAGGAAGACAGCAGCAATGGAAGAGAGCAAGCTTGAACTTGAATATGTCATGGAGCTTCTGGAACAGCGTAAGTATGCTGAGCTGAGAGATATGCTGAAGGACCAGAATCCAATCGATGTTGCCCAGCTACTGGGGGAAGTGCCTGACGAAAAACTGCTTCTCTTATATAGAATGCTTCCGAAGGAAGACGCTGCAGAGGTGTTCTCTGAGATGGAGCATGATGAACAGGAAACGCTTATCAGAGCGTTTAATGATCGAGAGATACGAGAAGTAATTGAAGAAATGTATGTCGACGATGCAGTTGATATGCTTGAGGAGATGCCGGCAGTAGTTGTTAATAAGATACTGAGGCATGCTGATGTAGAAACACGTAAGGAGATAAATGAACTCCTTAAATATCCGGAGGATAGTGCCGGTTCTGTAATGACAACGGAGTACATGAGCCTTAAGAGCGACATGACCGTTGCTGATGCATTTGAAAGAATAAGAAGAACGGCCGATGAGAAGGAGGACATCTATACCTGTTATGTCATAAGTCCATCAAGAAAGCTTGAGGGTACTGTAACACTTAAAGAGATGTTCCTTACATCAAAGGATACAATAATCGGTGACCTTATGGAGACGAACATCATCTCCGCAAACACCCTGGACGATCAGGAGAAGGTTGCCAAGGATATGGCTAAGTACAACCTGACTACCATTCCGATCGTTGATCAGGAGAATCGTCTGGTTGGAATCGTTACAGTCGATGATGCTATCGATGTCATTCAGGAAGAGAACACTGAGGATATCGAAATGATGGCGGCTATCACACCTACTGATAAGCCGTATATCAGTACAGGATTTTTTGAAACCTACAAGAAGCGAATACCGTGGCTGTTACTCCTTATGATATCAGCTACATTTACCGGAGCGATTATTACAAAGTATGAAAGTGCTCTTGGAAAGTATGTAATACTTACCGCATACATACCAATGCTGATGGATACAGGTGGAAATGCGGGTTCACAGGCATCGGTTTCGATAATCCGTGGTATTTCGCTTGATGAGATACAGTTCTCTGATATCTTCAGGATTCAGGGAAAAGAATTTCTTGTTGCACTTCTCTGTGGCGCGACACTTGCAGTTGCGAACTTTGCAAAGCTGCTTTTTATAGATAAGGTTTCTGTAGTTATAGCAGCAGTTGTATGTGCAACACTTCTGCTTACAGTTATCGTTGCAAAGTTTGTAGGATGCTCACTTCCGATACTTGCGAAAAAAGTGGGCTTTGACCCGGCAGTAATGGCGAGTCCGTTTATTACAACTATAGTTGATGCGATTTCATTATTTATCTATTTCCAGTTTGCTTCTCATATTCTGGGAATATAAACAGGATGTGCTAAAACAGAAAATAATAAAACAGAAAATAATAAAGCAGGAATTATTAAAGAAGGAATTAAGATATACAGGTTCTAAGATACAAAAGGGGGTAAATATGGGGATTACATTAAAAGATAAAAAGGATTGTTACTACGATGCACTCAGTATGGGTGAGATAATGCTGAGATTTGATCCGGGCGATGGAAGGATTAAAACTGCCAGACAGTTCAGGGTCTGGGAAGGCGGTGGAGAGTATAACGTCGTAAGAGGACTCAGAAAATGCTTCGGAATGAAGACAGGTGTTATTACCGCTTTTGCTGACAATGAGGTTGGAAAGCTTCTGGAGGATTTTATCCTTCAGGGTGGAGTTGATACATCACTTATTTACTGGATGAAGACCGATGGTATCGGAAGAACCTGCAGAAATGGTCTGAACTTTACTGAAAAAGGCTTTGGGGTTAGAGGTGCACTGGGCTGCTCTGATAGAGCAAACACAGCTATCTCAAAAGCTAAGCCTGAGGATTTTGATTTTGAATATATCTTTGGTGAGCTTGGAACAAGATGGCTTCACACAGGTGGTATATATGCTGCACTTTCTGAGCAGTCGGGAGAAACTCTTATAGAGGCAGTGAAGACTGCAAAGAAGTATGGTACAGTTATTTCCTATGATCTTAACTACAGACCTTCTATGTGGAACGATATAGGCGGACTTGCAAAGGCACAGGAGGTAAACAAGGAAATAGCTAAGTATGTTGATGTAATGATTGGAAACGAAGAGGATTTCACAGCCTGTCTCGGACTCGAGATAGAGGGTAACGACGAGGGACTTAAACACCTGAATGTAAGTGGATATGAGAAGATGCAGAAGGTAGTAGCTGAGACGTATCCAAACATTTCTGTAGTAGCAACAACTCTGCGTACAGTTATATCAGCATCAAAAAATGATTGGACTGCTATAGCATATTCCGATGGAAAGGTATATAATGGTTCGGAGTATAAGGGGCTGGATATATATGACAGAGTAGGTGGAGGTGACTCCTTTGCCTCGGGTCTGGTATACGGACTGATCAGCGAGAAGCCGGTCAGTGAGGCTCTTGAATACGGAATCGCGCATGGAGCGCTTGCGATGACTACTCCGGGGGATACAACTATGGCAAGCAAGAAAGAAGTAGAGGCTCTTATGGCGGGAGCGGGAGCCCGTGTTATAAGATAGCAGTAATTGTTTTTGAAATGAATTAAATGAAATGTACTAAAAATGAAAAAGAATCGAGGCGGTATAATGTCGACTGAAAAAACAAAATTAAAATTTCTGAATTCGTTTCTTGAGCTTATGGCGGTTAGGCCGGTTAATAAGATAACTGTAAAGGATATTTCCGCTAATTGTGGACTTACTCCGCAAACATTTTATAATCATTTTGCAGATAAGTATGATCTGATACTTTGGGCATACAGAGTCAGAGTTGATCAGCTGAATGAACGTTATGAAAAGGGTGAACTTGAATGGCGCCAGCTACTTAAGGAGTATCTGCGTGGTTTTAAGGAAAATGATAAAGAAATACTCAATATAATGAAGAACACTCATGGCAGTGATTCATATTATGTTGGAACATCGGCACATTTGCTAAAATGTATGAAGGAAAGCTTAAAGAAGAGACTTCGTGTTGAGGAGCTTGATGCGAAAACAGATATGCTGCTTAATACTTATATAGGTGGATTGATAAATGTGATAGCCCTCTGGCTTGATCAAAGAGATGACCTGGATGAGAAGGATATGGCGGAGATACTTGATCTTGCTATGCCGGAATACCTGAGGGAGATATATTTAATCAGATAGTGAGCGTGTATGGATAAGAAGTTTATAAAAAAGCGCGAAAAAAGCATAGGGATGAAAAAGATCAGGAATCAGATATCAGCGATCAACGCGCTTATCGTATTCCTTGTGATCGGAGGAGTGGCGACTATCGCTATCAATCATAAGGGAGTATGGCTTAGCTATTCGGTAATAGTTCTGGCGGTTGCTGCGGTTATCATGGCTCTATTTATTGCACTTGGAGCAGGACTTAAAAGAAGACTTAACAACATGCAGCTTGATTACAAGGAACAGATAGTAAAACCACTTGCTGAGCTGACATTTGAAGACGGATATTTTATGCACAAGGGAACACTTACTCAGCGTGAGATCATTAACACATATATGTTCTCAAATGATCCGGACTATAAATACTCTGCATGTAATGAGCTTAGAGGTATCTATAAGGGTGTGAGATTTTTGAATGCAGATATCTATGAGGACAATGCTCCGAATGATATCCATCAGAATGGTCGACTGTTTGAACTTGATATCACAAGTTCGAACCAGAATCCGATTGTTTTTACCTCGACAACGGCGGCAGTGATGTTACACGATGACGATGGTTTTCAGACGGTTGTTCCTCAGAATGAGATGATAAATCGTATGTTCAGGGTGTACGCCCATGATGAGCAGGCGGTAAATAGCTTTCTTACCGAGAACATGATCTACAAGATAAGACAGCTGGTTAGTCTTCAGCTTGGAAAGGTCTTAAAGATCTGTTTTATGGGAGATAAGACATACGTATACTTTACAACGGATAATTATTCTTATCCTGATAAGTTTACAAAAAAGAACGATGTAAAAGCGGAGCTGAGAAAAACACAGGAAACTTTTAATGTTATCGGAAAAATGATAGATATTCTTTAGAGAATGGTATATTCTTTATACAAATATAATGACATAAGTGTCAAAAGTCAAAATGCGTTCCTGCTTGCAGGAAAAGCATGTTGACCTTATGACACGCTGAAACATGAGGAAATAGCATTTTTCTTAG
>CACYJP010000084.1:0-10668 GCA_902774725.1 uncultured Lachnospiraceae bacterium | reverse complement strand
TTCCGAATGTTTCTAGGATTGCGAGAATTTCGTAAGAAATGGAGCAATCCGTATGTCATATGGTGTCAAAAGGTACTTTTGACACCCACATCATAAAATGATTTTATAAAAGCATATATAAAAGCTTTTTAAGGAAAGAGGAAAATTATGGAAGAAGTTTACAACGCAGGAAATGTTGAGAAGGTTTATGGGGAAAGGCCGGCTAAACCTGATCCGGCAACATTAAAAGTAGATGAGGACGGAATAAAAGAGTTTGTAACACCGGATATGATAATCGGAGATATCATAACATGGTATCCTGATGCGGCACTCGTTCTTATGAAGTGCGGAATGCACTGTATAAGCTGCGGAGTATCACAGTTCGAGTCGCTCGAGCAGGCCTGCCAGGTACATGGCTTATACGTAGACGATGTAGCAAAAGTAGTAAACGATTTCCTGACTCAGACAATTGGGGATAAAGAAGAGTCAGCGCAGGAATAATAATAGTCAGAATAAGTCAATGGGGACGGTTCTCATTGACTTTTTTCTTTTTACGCCTTTATTTACAGAGCATTTACTTTCGTTGACGTGGCTATATAAAAATGGTATAATTTAGCTTGGTTTGTTCTGTAAAAAGGGGCAAAAACATATACTGAAAGGACAGATATTTGTTATGTACGACAAGGTATCGACAAAGCTCAACTTTGCTGAAAATGAAGACAAGGTTCTGAAGCTTTGGAATGAAGAGAAAATCTTTGAGAAAAGTATAGATGAGAAGAAAGATCTCCCTACCTATACATTCTATGACGGACCGCCAACGGCAAACGGAAAGCCTCACATCGGTCACGTTCTCACCCGTGTAATCAAGGATATGATTCCACGTTATCAGACAATGAAGGGACATAAGATAATCCGTAAGGCCGGATGGGATACTCATGGTCTTCCTGTTGAGCTTGAGGTTGAGAAGGAAATAGGTATTGATGGTAAGGAGCAGATAGAAGAGTACGGTATCGAACCTTTCATTGGCAAATGTAAGGAATCGGTTTGGAAGTACAAGGGCATGTGGGAGGAATTCTCCGGCAAGGTTGGCTTCTGGGCTGATATGGATGATCCATATGTAACTTATCATAATGAATATATAGAGTCAGAGTGGTGGGCGCTCAAGAAGATATGGGATATGGGCCTTCTTTACAAGGGCTTCAAGGTAGTTCCATACTGCCCTAGATGTGGAACTCCTCTTTCATCACATGAGGTTGCCCAGGGATATAAAGCAGTTAAGGAAAGATCTGCAGTTGTTCGTTTCAAGGCAAAGGTTGCTGAGGGCGAGGAGCAGTATTACTTCCTTGCATGGACAACAACTCCATGGACACTTCCTTCAAATGTGGCGCTCTGCGTTAACCCAAGGCCTGTGATGGCTATACATATATAATGGCAGATGCTCTTCTGGATACAGTTCTCGGACCTCTCGCAGAAGAGAAGGTTAAGAACGATGCAGGCGAGATGGTTCTTAAGTACAGCACAGATGCTACAGATGGAAAGGCATATGTGGTACTTGAGTCTTACGTAGGTAAGGATCTCGAGTATAGAGAGTATGAGCCACTTTACGAAGCAACAGGAGAGGCTGCAGCAAAGCAGCGTAAGAAGGGACATTTCATAGTTGCAGATGATTATGTAACTATGTCAGACGGTACCGGTATAGTTCATATCGCTCCTGCCTTTGGTGAGGACGATGGACGTGTCGGACGTAAATATGACCTTCCGTTTGTACAGTTCGTTGATGCTGAAGGAAATATGACAGAGGAGACTCCGTTTGCAGGTCTCTTCGTTAAGGATGCAGATCCGAAGGTTCTTGTAGATCTTGATTCAAGAAGTCTTCTTTTCTCTGCTCCTAAGTTTGAACATGATTATCCATTCTGCTGGAGATGCGATACACCGCTCATCTACTATGCAAGAGAATCATGGTTCATCAAGATGACAGAAGTAAGTGACCGCATGGTTGCTAATAACAATACAGTTAACTGGATTCCTGAAGGAATCGGTAAGGGACGTTTCGGCGAATGGCTGAAGAACGTTCAGGACTGGGGTCTCAGCCGTGACCGTTACTGGGGAACACCTCTCAACGTATGGGAGTGCTCAGACTGTGGTAAGAGAGATGCGATTGGAAGCATTGAAGAGCTTCGCACACGCGGCAAGATGGAGGACGGAAGCGAGGTTCCTGAGGATATCGAGCTTCACAGACCATTTGTTGATGGTGTAGTGCTTCCCTGTCCTGATTGCGGAAAGCCGATGAGAAGAGTTCCGGAGGTTATCGACTGCTGGTTCGATTCAGGTGCAATGCCATTTGCACAGTGGCACTATCCGTTTGAAAATGAAGATATCTTCAATGACAATTTCCCGGCTGACTTTATCTCTGAGGCCGTTGATCAGACACGTGGATGGTTCTATTCACTGATGGCTATATCAACACTTCTCTTTGATAAGGCTCCTTACAAAAATGTAATCGTGCTCGGACACGTTCAGGATAAGGATGGACAGAAGATGTCCAAGTCAAAGGGAAATGCGGTTGATCCTATGGAGGCTTTAAACAAGTATGGTGCTGATGCTATAAGATGGTATTTCTATACTAACTCACAGCCATGGCTTCCTAACCGTTTCCATGAGGATGCTGTTCTTGAAGGTCAGAGAAAGTTCATGGGAACTCTCTGGAATACATATGCATTCTATATACTTTATGCTGAGATCGATCAGTTTGATCCGACTAAGTACACACTTGATACGGCATCACTTTCAGTAATGGATAAGTGGCTGCTTTCAAAGTTAAATACAGTAGTAAAGGTATTTGATGAGAACCTTGGTGCTTACAAGATTCCAGAGGCTGCCGCAACTCTTTCAGAGTTTGTAGATGATATGAGTAACTGGTACGTAAGACGCTGTCGTGAAAGATACTGGGCAAAGGGAATGGAGCAGGATAAGATCAATGCTTACATGACTCTTTATACAGCACTTTCAACCATCTGTAAGGTGGCTGCTCCAATGGTACCATTCCTCACTGAGGCTATTTATCAGAACCTTGTAAGAAAGGTTGATAAGGATGCACCTATCAGTATTCATCTTTGCAGCTACCCTGAGGTAGATGAATCACTTATCGATGCTGAGCTTGAGAAGGCTATGGATGCAGTACTCGCTATCAAAACATTTGGTAGTGCTGCAAGAAATACAGCAAATATCAAGAACCGTCAGCCAATTGCTAACATGTATGTTAAGGGTGAGACTGTTCTCGATGAGTTCTACATCGACATTATAAGGGATGAATTAAATATCAAAAATGTTGAGTTTAAGGATGATCTCTCATCATTCTCAACATATACATTTAAACCGCAGCTTAGAACTGTCGGACCAAAGTATGGAAAGGTACTTGGTGGAATAAAGCAGTATCTGGCTGATATCGAGGATGGAAATGCAGCATACGCTACTCTTAAGGAAAGCGGTGTGCTCAGCTTCGAGGTTGACGGACAGCAGGTTGAGCTTACAGAAGAGGATCTCCTCATAGATGTTGCCCAGAGCGGTGATTATGTGACATTCGGTGATAATAAGTACACCGTTGTTATAGATACAAGACTAACTCCGGAGCTTATAGAAGAAGGTTTCGTGAGGGAGATAGTTTCCAAGGTACAGACACTTCGTAAGGAAGCAGACTTCGAGGTTACTGATCATATCACACTTTATATAAATAACAGTGATAAGATCTCCGAAATCGTTTCCGCAAATGCTGATAAGATAAAGTCAGCTGTACTTGCAGACGAGATAGTGTTTGGAGAAGTGTCAGGCTTCGAAAAAGAACTTAGTATCAATGGAGAAGCAGTAGTATTTGGAGTATCCAAATAAAAACAGGAGGGCTACGAGAATTGCACCTGCAATTCTCGCGGGTAAAATAAGGAGGACATTGTATGAAGAAAATAGCGAAGTTCGATAAAGAGGGCTTTAAGAAGGAGATAGCTTCACATATAAAGCTGCTTTATCGTAAGACTCTGGATGAGGCAACACCTCAGGAGATATACCAGGCTGTCAGCTATGCCGTAAAGGATGATATAATCGACAGATGGATCGCTACTCACAAGGTGTATAAGGAAAAGAATGTAAAGAAGGTTTACTATCTGTCAATGGAGTTCCTTGTAGGACGTGCACTTGGTAATAACCTTTTGAATCTGGGCTACTATGAGGATATCAAGAAGGCTCTTGAAGAGATGGGACTTGATATCAACTTTATCGAGGATCAGGAAAGAGATCCTGCTCTCGGAAACGGTGGTCTTGGTAGACTTGCAGCATGTTTCCTTGATTCACTTTCAACACTTGGATATCCTGCATATGGATGTGGTATCAGATATCATTATGGTATGTTCAAGCAGGCTATCGTTGATGGATATCAGCTTGAGGAGCCGGATGACTGGCTTAGAAATGGATTCCCATTTGAGATAAAGCGTAATGAGTATGCTACAGAGGTTAAGTTCGGTGGATATGTTCGAGTTGAAAACAAGAACGGAAGAAACCATTTCATACAGGAAGGCTACACATCAGTTCGTGCCGTACCTTATGATATGCCTATCGTAGGATATGGTAACAACGTTGTTAATACTCTTCGTATGTGGGATGCAGAGGCTACTCAGGAGTTCAACCTGAACTCATTTGATAAGGGTGAGTATGAGAAGGCTGTTGAACAGCAGAACCTGGCAAAGACAATCAGTGAGGTGCTTTATCCAAATGATAATCATTATTCAGGTAAAGAGCTTCGTCTGAAGCAGCAGTATTTCTTCGTATCTGCATCACTTCAGACTGCTATAAAGAAGTTTAAGGAAAAGAATAAGAAGATACAGGATCTTCCTAAGAAGGTTACATTCCAGATGAATGATACACATCCTACTCTGACAGTTGCAGAGCTTATGCGTATCCTCATGGATGAAGAAGGTCTTGAGTGGGATGAGGCATGGGATATCACAACAAAGACCTGTGCATACACAAACCACACCATTATGGCTGAGGCACTTGAGAAGTGGCCTATCGAGCTATTCTCCAGACTTCTTCCACGTATATATCAGATAGTTGAGGAGATCAACAGAAGATTTGTCATCAAGATCCAGGAGATGTATCCGGGAAATCAGGAAAAGGTTAAGTCAATGGCTATCCTTTATGATGGACAGGTTAAGATGGCTCATCTTGCTATCGCCGGTTCTTACTCAGTTAACGGTGTTGCTCAGCTTCATACTGAGATACTGAAGAAGAGAGAGCTGAAGGATTTCTATGAGATGAATCCAAAGCAGTTCAATAATAAGACAAACGGTGTGACACAGAGAAGATTCCTTGCACATGGTAATCCACTTCTTGCAGAGTGGCTTAACAGAAAGATCGGTGAGGAATGGATAACAGACTTCTCACAGATGAGCAAGCTTAAGACTTTTGTTGATGATAAGAAGTATCAGCAGGAGTTTATGAATATCAAGTATCAGAATAAGCTTCGTCTTGCTAAGTACATCAAAGAGCATAACGGAATTGATGTTGATCCTAATTCTATCTTTGATGTTCAGGTTAAGAGACTTCATGAGTATAAGAGACAGCTTCTCAATATACTTCATGTAATGCATCTCTACAGCGAGCTTAAAGAGAATCCTGATTTCGATATGTATCCAAGAACGTTTATCTTTGGTGCAAAGGCTGCAGCAGGTTACAAGAGAGCTAAGCTTACTATCAAGCTCATCAATTCAGTTGCTGATGTAGTTAACAATGATAAGTCCATCAAGGATAAGATCAAGGTTGTATTTATCGAGGACTACAGAGTATCAAACGGTGAGATCATATTTGCCGCTGCAGATGTTTCTGAGCAGATATCAACTGCATCACGTGAGGCATCAGGTACAGGAAATATGAAGTTCATGATAAACGGTGCTCCGACTCTTGGTACAATGGACGGTGCCAATGTCGAGATCGTTGAAGAGGTTGGAGAAGAAAATGCATTTATCTTCGGTCTCTCAGCTGATGAGGTTATGAAGTATGAGCGTGAGGGTGGCTACAATCCTTGGGATATCTACAACAATAACCAGAATGTAAGAAGAGTTCTTACACAGCTTATTAACGGAACCTACAACGATGATACAGAGCTGTTCAGAGATATCTATGATTCTCTTACAAAAGAGGACGTTTACTTCATACTTAAGGATTTCGATTCTTATGTAGAGGCTCAGAAGAGAGTTGATGCCGCTTACAGAGATAAGCAGGGATGGGCTCGTATGGCTATGATGAATACTGCATGCTCAGGAAAGTTCTCATCAGACAGAACTATCGAACAGTATGTAAAGGATATCTGGAAGCTTAAAAAGGTTGAGGTAAATATCGACTGATATTCGTGAAAAAAGCTACTGAAATAATCAGCTGGTTTAAAATGAGTAATTGAAAGAATCAACTAGTTGAAAAACAGTAATTGAAATAATCAAATCTTTGGGATATAATGACTGCCATGGGTAAGATATATGTAAGACGAAAATCCGAGCTTGAACTCGAATTGGAGCAGGCAACTCATAAGCTCCGCAGTCTTGCTGATGAAAAGTATCTGATGCATGAGATATACGATACGATCGAAGAGTGTATCTATGAAATGAATATCACCCAAAAGGATATAAAGTGGTATGAATCCCATGCAGAAAATGAAAGGAGAAATAAAATGGAAAGAATTAAAACACTTGAGACAAGAGATCTTTTAAAGAGCAAGGAAAATGGTGGATGCGGTGAGTGCCAGACATCATGCCAGAGTGCTTGTAAGACAAGCTGTGGTGTTGCAAATCAGAAGTGCGAGAATACAGCTGCACAGAAGTAATTAAAGCAAATCATACGGTACGCCACCTGAAATGGTGGCGTATCTTTTTATATGACACGGAATAATCCGCATGCTATAAGTCATAATAGTATCATTATAAGAAAGAGGATGTTATGGTTCATCAGTATAAGTTGAATGGTTATAATATAGTGCTTGATACGTGCTCGGGTTCGGTACATAGTGTGGATGATGTTGCCTATGATATCATCGAGATGTTTCCGGATAAGGAAGAGGATGAGATAGTCAAGGTCATCATGGAGAGATATGGTGACAGGGAGGATGTCACTGAGGAGGATGTGCGACTTTGTATAGATGATGTCAGAACCCTGAAGGACAGTAATAAGCTTTATACTCCGAATGAATATGCTCCACTTGCAGGAGAATTCAAGAAGAGAAGTGGAAATGTAATAAAAGCGCTTTGTCTTCATGTATCGCATACTTGTAATCTTAACTGTGAATATTGCTTTGCGGCACAGGGCAAGTATAATGGTGAGCGTGCGCTCATGAGTCTTGAGGTCGGAAAGAGAGCTATAGATTTTTTGATTGAGAATTCCGGTAGCAGGCACAATCTTGAGGTGGACTTTTTCGGTGGAGAGCCTCTTATGAACTGGGATGTATGCAAGGAGATAGTTGCATATGCTCGTTCTATAGAGAAAGAGGCCGGTAAGAATTTCAGATTTACACTTACTACTAATGGTATGCTCATCGATGATGAGGTTATTGATTTTTGTAATAAGGAAATGAGTAATGTTGTACTCAGCCTTGATGGCCGAAAGGAGGTTCACGACAGAACCCGTAAGGATTATCAGGGAAGAGGAAGCTTTGACAAAATAGTTCCTAAGTTCAAGAAGCTGGTGGATGCAAGGGGCGGACGTAACTATTATATGCGTGGTACATTTACCCATCTGAATACTGATTTTACTGAGGACATCCTTAAAATGGCTGAGCTTGGCTTTAAGGAGCTTTCTATGGAGCCTGTTGTCAGTAAGCCGGGTGATCCGCTTGCACTTACAGAGGAGGATCTTCCTGTTCTTAAGGAGCAGTATGAGAAGCTTGCAAAAGAAATGCTTAAGCGAGATATAGAGGGTGATGGTTTTACATTTTACCATTATATGATCGACCTGAAGGCAGGACCATGTATCTATAAGAGGATTTCGGGCTGTGGCTCCGGAACAGAATATATGGCGGTAACACCTTGGGGTGATCTCTATCCATGTCATCAGTTCGTTGGTGATGAGAAGTTCAGGCTTGGAGATATATGGAAGGGTGTTCTGAAAAAGGATGTTCAGGATGAATTCAGATACTGTAACGCTTATGCCAGACAGGAGTGTAAGGATTGCTGGGCACAGCTATACTGTTCGGGCGGATGTGCAGCGAATTCATATCATGCGACCGGTGATGTTAAGGGGATATATGAATATGGCTGTGAGCTGTTCCGAAAGAGAGTAGAATGTGCTATTATGATACAAGTAGCACATGATGCGCTTGGACTTGAGGCCGTGAGTGGCGCAACTGCCGGGGCAGATTTCGGGTGCGAGGATTGTGAAACACCATGTGAATAGTTAATGAGATGATAGCTTGGTTGCATTGGAATGAACAGTTTTAGGGGCGTTCGAGTGTATGAATATTGAAGAAATGAAAAATAATAAAGTAAAAAAAGAAAAAAGGACGAATAAAGAAAGAAATCATAAGCTTATTATCGAGGTTGGAATAATTGCGTTGCTTTTTTTTGCTGCCACTCTTTTCTTCACGCTTTATTCGGATTATATGATTACAAAAGATGCATACCTAAGCTCGAAGAACGAGATGATTGAGCGTGATCTGACTAATCTCCGAGTAAAGTTCAAGAGTATTAGGAATATCGGATGGGTTCTAGATAATATGAAAAATTATCCGGATAGCGCATCGATTGAAGTGACTGAGGATGAGGAAGAGCTTTTTATGGATTCTGAAGTGGATAAAAAGCTTGAAGAACTGATACATGGAGAGGTTGCTCCGGAGGATGTGGATTCTGCGATGCAGAATCTGTATGTGAAACATATATATAATATTTTAGCTCTAACCCTGGCCAGAGATGAGAAAACAGAAAACGGAATCTGGCTTATGGGTATACTTAATGATGATCAGTCGATTCTATATATGGATGATATGACTTATGAATCTTTTGGTAATTCTGAAGTATATATGGAATTGATGGATTACAAGTCAAGTGAGCATAGTGCGGTAAAAGAGCTTCTTTCAGATAATGGTAAGACGGATGGTAAAGTCTTTTATGAGACTTACTACGATGAAGCATCCGGACGTGCATACTATAATGGTTATCTTATAGTTAATCAGGAAGCGGGTGCCAAATGTGTCCTATGTATAAGGTATGATTGGACAGATTTTCATAATAAGCTCTATGACCATGCCAAGCAATCTATGATCATCGGATTTTTGGTATTACTCGTGCTTAATGGTCTGCTTATGCTCTTTATTTACAAGAAGGTTATCTCTCCTGTACTAAAAGTGAAAAGTGGCGTATCTGAATATATGGAGGATAAGGATAGCAACGCTGTCACTGAAAAAATGAATGACATCAAGGTGCGAAATGAGATAGGTGTACTTGCAGACAGCTTCTCGGATCTTGCTGCTGAGATGGAGCGTTATACAGAGGAAATCGTTATTCTTAACGATGAAAAAACAAGGATTAAAACAGAGCTTGGACTTGCAAAGAGTATCCAAAGTAGTATGCTGCCAAGCAATTTCCCTGCTTTTCCTAATCGAAAGGAATTTGATATCTATGCTTCGATGGATCCTGCGAAGGAGGTCGGTGGAGATTTCTACGACTTTTTCCTGATAGATGAAGATCATCTGTGTATGATGATTGCAGATGTTTCCGGAAAAGGAGTACCGGCGGCACTCTTTATGATGTCCTCGAAAATTATTCTTGAGAATCAGAGTATACCCGGAAAAACACCTGCTCAGATACTAACAGATGCAAATAAAATCATTTTCTCTAATAATAAAGAAAAAATGTTTGTAACAGTATGGCTCGGAATACTTGAGTTATCTACCGGTAAGCTTTCAGCGTCGAATGCAGGACATGAGTATCCTGCCATTAAGGATGAAAGCGGCAGCTTCAGTCTGTATAAGGATAAGCATGGTCTTGTTATTGGAGCTAGGGCAATGATGAACTATACAGACTATGAGATCGTATTAAAGCCGGGAGATAAGATATTTGTTTATACTGATGGTGTGGCAGAGGCTAGCAATTCGAAGAATGAGCTCTTTGGTACAGACAGGATGGTAGAGGCTTTAAATAAAAAGCCGGATGCGGCACCGGAAGAGCTACTGGCTTTAGTGCGTGAGGATGTTGATGCATTTGTAAAAAATGCAGAGCAGTTTGATGATCTCACAATGCTCTGCCTGGAGTACCATGGTCCGGCTAAGTAACCAAGGGCGTTTTACATAGAATATGACAAAAGCAGGCAATGGCTTTATCCGGAGGAAGCAGACATATGAAAATAAATACAATTATCTGGGACATGGATGGAACTGTTCTTGATACACTTACAGACCTGAGAGACTCGGTTAATTATGTGCTTGGGCTTTATGACATGCCGGGGCACACTATAGAAGATTACAGGAGATACTTTGGAAGCGGAATAAAGCATGCACTTAAGTGTGCAGTAGTTCCCGGCACAGAAGAAGACGTTATAGAAGAGATGCTTCCGATTTTTAAAGAGCATTACGACAAGCATTGTCTCGATAATACCTGCCCTTATGAAGGAATAGTTGAGACCATGAAGAAGCTTAAGGATGCAGGATATAAAATGGCTATCGTT
>CACYJP010000083.1 GCA_902774725.1 uncultured Lachnospiraceae bacterium | reverse complement strand
ATAATCCAGTCCGATCTCGCCGATTGCAACAACCTTCTTCGATTCCTTCGCCAGTCTCCGAAGCTCTTCCAGATCAGCCTCAGTCATATCTCCTACATGATGAGGAATCACGCCGACCACCGCATACATATAATCATACCTTTCGGCAAGGCGCACCGATTCACGTGATGACTCTATGTCACAGCCGATATTTGCTATATTACAAACTGTCTTTCCCGCTCCAAAGCTCTCATCCAGGAGCTGCATTCTATCTTCATCAAATGCATCATCGTCATAATGTGCATGTGTATCGAATATTTTCATTCCTCCAAAATCCTTTCCATCTCACTTGAACACATATATTCTAGAGTATTTATTAATGTAGCGCAACCTTGTAATATCTCCCCGAATCATTTATAATATCTTGAGTGTCAAAAGAAATGATTTGGGAGGAAACAAATGATAAACGAATTCTACAAAGAAATGACAGGTAAGGAATCTGTCATACGTCAGTTTTTTGATTTTGCAAGAGCACGTGCCGCTGAGAAAGGACCGGATAGCGTATTCAATTTTTCTATCGGGAACCCATCTGTACCGGCACCTGACAGCGTACGCCAGGCTCTTATTGATATAGTTGAAAACGGTGATCCTGTAAAGCTTCACGGCTACAGTCCTACTCTTGGACAGGATTCAACAAAGCAGAGTATCGCTGATTCTTTAAACAGAAGATTCGGTATGAACTATAAAGCAAATCACATCTTCCCTACTTCAGGTGCTGCAGGAGCGCTTGCGCACGCACTCAGATGTGTGACCAAGGAAGGTGACAGTGTTCTTACATTTGCTCCGTATTTCCCTGAATATATCCCATATGTAAAGGGAGCAGGCGCTGAGCTAAAGGTTGTACCGGCTGATTATTCAAGCTTCCAGATCAACTTTGAAAAGTTCGAAGAAATGTTTGATGCAAATGTATCAGCCGTTCTTATCAATTCTCCAAACAACCCGTCTGGAGTAGTTTATACCACAGAAACAATCGAAAAGCTTGCTGAGATAATGAGCAAAAAGCAGGAAGAATTCGGTCACGAGATCTTCCTTATCACTGATGAACCATATAGAGAGATAGTATTCGAAGGAACTGACAGTCCATTCCCTTCAAAATTCTATGATAACTCTATATGCTGTTACTCATTTAGTAAGTCTATTTCTCTTCCGGGAGAACGTATCGGATATATGGCAGTTAATCCTGCTGCAAAGGATGCTGACTTAATCGTGCCTATGGCAGGACAGATATCAAGATTCACAGGTCATAACTGTCCTACTGCACTTATGCAGTTTGTAATCGAAAGAGTTATTGATGAAACAAGCGATCTCAGCATATACGAAAGAAATGCAAATCTGCTCTATGATGAGCTTACACGTATTGGCTATGAAATCGTAAAGCCAATGGGTACATTTTACATGATGCCAAAGGTTCCGGGCGGCAAAGACGGAGAACTCAGAGACGCAAACGAATGGTGCTGGAAAGCCGCAAAGGAGCTTGGACTCATAACAGTTCCGGGTGACAGCTTCTTATGTCCGGGACATTTCCGTATATCCTACTGTGTACCTACTGAAATGATTGAAAAATCTATCCCTCTCTTCGAGAAGGCTTATACATTATAATTTGGAGGAAGATTAATGGATACTGAAAAGACAGCCAGCATGGATTTAGACATAACCGCAAGCGTGGATATGGGTCCCGAAAGACTGGCAGGAATACTTATGCATCCAACCTCTTTTCCGGGACCATACGGAATCGGAGATCTGGGAAAGGGTGCTTATGACTTTATTGATTTTATGGAAAAGTCCGGAATGAAGCTATGGCAGGTTCTGCCACTTGGCCACACCGGTTTTGGCGATTCACCATATCAGCCATTTTCCTCATTTGCAGGACAACCTCTTATCATAAGCTTAGATCATTTGAGACAGTTAAATCTCCTGTATGATGAGGACTTTAATGATATGCCTCAGTGGAATCCTGAGGATATATGCTATGGCGATGTTATAGCATTTAAAACAGACCTTTACCAAAAAGCATATGAAAGATTTTTAGATGAAAATATACATGACGGCTTCTCCTCTGATGAAGAGATGATGAAGGCTTATGAGCAGTTCAAGACCGACAACAAGGAATGGCTTGATGACTACGCTCTCTTTATGGCCGGTAAAGACTTCCACAAGGGTGCACCATGGTATATGTGGGAGGATGACCTGAAGAATCCTACCGCCGCACAGCGTAAAAAATGGGAAGAAAAGCTAAATAAAGAGATAGGATACTATGAATTCCTGCAATTCTTCTTTGACATTGAGTGGATGAAGCTCAAAAAGTACGCAAACGATCGAGGAATCAGAATTGTCGGTGACATCCCTATCTTTGTGGCCTGGGACAGCGTTGATGTATGGGTACACAAGAAGCTCTTCAATCTCGACACGAAAGGATATCCAACAGTCGTTGCCGGAGTTCCACCTGACTATTTCTCAGCAACAGGACAGCTTTGGGGAAATCCTCTGTATAAATGGCCTGAACACAAGAAAACAGGTTATGAGTGGTGGTTCTCACGCATCAGACATCAGCTGAAGCTTACAGACTATCTGAGAATAGACCACTTCCGTGGTTTTGATAAATACTGGGCTGTTCCTTACGGAGAGTCAACAGCAATAAACGGAAAATGGGTGAAGGCGCCGGGTGAAAACTTCTTCACAATGCTTGAATCAACACTTGGTTACCATATGCCTATAATCGCCGAGGATCTCGGAGAGATAGACCACTCAGTTGTAGAATTAAGAGATAAATTCGGTTTCCCGGGAATGAAGATACTTCAGTTTGCATTTGAAAATCCAAACGAGAACAACTTCCTTCCTCATAACCATGTAAGGAACTGTGTCTGCTATACAGGAACACATGATAATGACACAACTCTCGGATGGTATAAAAACTGTTTTGAGCAGTCACGCGACAAGCTGAGACGTTACTTCAGTACTGATGCAAGTGACATATGCTGGGTAATGATCAGAGCATGCTTTGGTTCAGTTGCCACAATGGCCATAGTTCCAATGCAGGATATACTGGAGCTCGATTCATGGGCCAGATTCAACACTCCCGGTGTAGGTGAAGGAAACTGGTCATGGAGATATAAACAGGAAGCCCTGACAGATCATCTGTCAAAGCGTCTTTATGAAACAGCAAAGATGTTCGGACGTTAAAAGGAGGTTTGTATGATAAGACTTATCATCGGCTTAATCTATACACTTTTATCTGTAGTGCTGCTCTTCCCTTACCATATCTATCTTTGGTTTGTATCAAAGAAGGACAGATATAAGGGATGGTACAAGAGCTGGAAATTTGTAGGACGTTTCTTTAAAGGTCTTATCAAAATAGCCGGTACCAAAGTAGAGGTGCGCGGAGCTGAAAATCTCGCAAAGGTTCCAAAGGAAAAGGGAATTCTTTTCATCGGAAACCACAGAAGCTTTTTCGATATTATAATAATGCAGACTGTTGTCGACAGACCAACAGGCTTTATCGCAAAGAGCGACTTCAAGAAAATTCCTCTGTTCAAGCATTGGGTTACAGACATCGGAGCTATTTTCCTTGACAGGAAAAATGTAAGAGCCGGCCTTGAGACTATGAATCAGGGTGCTGAATATATGAAGCAGGGTCTTGCAATAGGACTTTATCCTGAAGGAACACGAAATCACACAGACCAGCTGCTTCCATTCAAAAAAGGTGGATACAGAATGGCTAAGAATTCCGAATGTCCTATCATGCTTGTAGCAGCTACAGGCTTTGATGACATTTTCGAGAACAATAAGCCACCTGCACTCAGAAAAAGACACGTAATCATTGAATTCAGTGAGCCTATGTATCCTAACGAGATGGAAAAAACAGAGTGCAACAAGCTTTACGAGGAATTCCCTGACAGAATCCAGAAGATGCTGGATTCCCACAAGAGTTCATATAAGAAGTAAGATAAAGAGGAGAAAAAATAATGTTATTACTAGGAACAGGATGGATAATAGCAATCATAGTTACTGTAGTTCTTGTCGGTATAATGATTGCATTATACATATTCGGAAACAAGCTTCAGGCAAAGCAGATGGAGCAGAGAGAACAGATAAGTGCTGCATCACAGCCGGCTACACTTTTCATCATCGATAAAAAAATAATGCCAATGAAGGATGCCAAGCTTCCGAAAATGGTTATGGAACAGGCTCCAAAGAGATATCAGAAGGCAAAGCTTCCTATAGTTAAAGCCAAGGTTGGACCTCAGATAATGACATTTATCTGCGAGGAAGCTATATATGACGATGTACCTTCACATGGTGAAGTAAAGGCTATGGTAAGTGGTATCTATATCACCAGCGTAAGAACACTTCACAAGAAAACAAAGAAGATGCATCAGGAAGAGCTGGAAAATGCACCACGCAAGAAGTCCTTCCGCGAAAAAATGGTTTCAAAGCAGGCTAAATATCAGAAGCAGCTTGATTATGAAATAGCCGTTAAGAAGACAAAGGAAGAGGCCAAGAAACAGAAGGCCGAGCTTAAGAAGAAGAAAGAAAAAGAGAAGAAGATCACAGTATGAAGCCAAAATATCTGATGCTTGCAATGGCACCGATCGTAATGTGCCTTATGGTTACTATAATTGCATATTTTGCTTCATTCGCAATGACTGTTATAACAGGTGATGTTGATGTTCTCGACACGAGTTCTGCACTCGTAGATGAAGGAATATTCAATCTGTTCAGATATACACTGATAATAATTCTTTGCGGATTATGGTATGCAAAAAGCTTCCCTGATAAGTTTTATTTCAGGGAAGCTCCTTTTTCTGTTATTTTAAAGAAGACTTTTCTGTCAAAATCAGTCTTCCTGCTTATTATACTCGGAATATCTATTCAGGTTTCTACAGACGCGATACTTTATATCCTCAGTCATCAGTTCAGTGACTTCTTCAGTTCATATAACGTGATGATAGAATCTCTGGAAGGAAGCAAATCCGTCCTTCTGATTTTTTCAGTATGCACTATAGGTCCTTTATCAGAAGAGCTCATCTTCAGAGGATTAACCCTTAACTATGCCCTTAAAGCATTCGAAGGAAGGAAGCTTGGATGCAGATACGCCGTTATCATTCAGGCTGTTCTTTTTGCCATATATCATGGAAATGTAATACAGTCCTCCTACGCCCTTATCTTCGGTCTGATGTTCGGAGCAATTGCAGTAAAAGCGAAATCAATCATACCTACTGTTTTTCTACACGCAGTTGTAAATGCAAGCCTTTACGTACTACCTACCGACCTTTTTACGGATACAAAACAGACTGCCATTATTCTAACTGTATCAGCTATCATTCTCATTTTCAGTTTCGTTTTGTACTTGCTTCATTTCAGTGGCGATGATAAGCCATCTGAATAAGTCCATCCAGATAATCACCCAGCTTGTATCCTGCTTTTTCCATAAGCATTGGATACATGCTTATGGATGTATGTCCCGGAATCGCATTTATCTCATTAAATACAACTCTGTCAGTTCCTTCCTCCAGGAAGAAATCTACTCTTGACATTCCAAAACCGTCACATGCTTTAAATATAGCTATTGCTGCTTCTCTTATCTCATCAGCCTTTCCTTCAGGAAGCTCCGGATCGATTATAGTCTTGGAATCGCTATTGTTGTACTTCGCATCAAAGTCATAGAATTCAGCAGCAGCGAGTATTTCTCCAACTCCACTGGCAATAACATCGTTACCGCTTCCGTAAACGGCACATTCTATCTCTCTTCCTACAATGGTCTCCTCAACAAGTATCTTGCTGTCATTTTCCGCAGCAAGCTTAAGACCTGCAATCAGTTCCTCTCTGTTATGAGCCTTGGATATACCAACAGAGGAACCGGCACATGAAGGCTTTATAAACATCGGATACTCTCTTTTAGCTTCTACCTTAGAAACTACCGCATCCATATCCTCTAGCTCGTATGATCTGACCCCAACATAGTCAGCCTGCGAAACTCCGATATCATCTACAATTATTTTGGTAAAGAACTTATCCATCGTCACTGCACTTGCAAGATGTCCGCATCCAACATAAGGGATATCAGCCATTTCAAACAGTCCCTGAATTGTTCCATCCTCACCATAAAGTCCATGAAGCACAGGGATTGCAACATCAAGAGGTCTTTCTTCAAAGCTCTCTCCATCAATTACAATCAGCTTATGGCTGGAATCCGGGGAGATAACAGCCCTTACGCTTCCGCTTTCCCAATCCTTTTTAGTTATATCCTCAGACGGATCCACAAGAAGCCAGTGTCCCTCCTTAGTAATCCCGATAAATGTAACTTCATACTTTTCTTTATCAAGTGCACCTGCTACCGTTTTTGCTGATACGCATGAAACATCATGCTCACTTGATCTTCCTCCGAATACGATAGCAACCTTTGTCTTTTCCATATATCTTTACTCCCGCTTATTCTGCTGATTCATCATCAGCTTATTTATGATTTATTTGCTGACTCCTATAGCCACACTGGTATAATACACCTTTTTTATTCCTTTTTCCATACATACACTTGTGCACGCTTCGATTGTTGATCCAGTTGTATATATATCATCAACAATAAGCACAGTTTCAGGCAGATCCTTTATATTGTCAAATGTACTAAATGCTTTTCGAAGATTCTTTTCTCTTTCAACATTGTTGAGACCTTTTTGAGGCGCAGTATTTGTCACCCTTTTAAGTATATCAGTCCTCACCCTGACACCCATACATTTTCCAAGAGCATCCGCTATAAGCTCTGCCTGATTATAACCTCTTGTTGTATATTTTTTAGGATGTATCGGAACAGGAAGAATCGCATCAATCTTGCAGCTCTTAAGCTCTTTCCCAAATCTACGAAATATCTCCTCACCGTAAAAGTCTGCATATTCCTGTCTTCCACCGTATTTAAGTCCCATAAGTGCGTCCGATAACGGAGGCAGATAATTAAAGACCGGAAAGCCCCTTACAAAGCTCCTCGTCGACTCTCTGCAATCTGCACAAAGCTCTTCATCTTCCGACTCTATCTCCTTCCCACACTTATAACAGCATGGTTCTTCAACATAGCTTAGTTTTTTCTCGCAGTCCGAACACACCCTTTTGCTACCCGGACCGAGCACCCCATCACATACAGCACATCTTGGAGGAAACAGTATATCCTTAATCCTCTCCTTCAAATCCATCCCCCTCAAAGCTATCTAACATAAATCCACTAAGTTCAAAGCCTTCAGGCTCACTCACTCTCAGCTCATCCTCATCAAAGAATGCCATATACTCTGAGTGATCAGCCGCCTCTGTCAGCTCTCTGAGCCTATCCTCAAAACCGGTATATCTCTTCTGTTCCACTATGTTGTCGATCATATCATTTACCTTTCCGAGGTTTCCGACAACAACAACCATCTGCTTTGCCCTAGTAACAGCAGTGTAAAGAAGATTTCTATTCAGTAGCTTCCTTGGCCCCGAGAAAACAGGAATAACCACAGCCGGATACTCCGATCCCTGAGACTTGTGAATAGTAATCGCAAATGCATGCTCGAGCTCATCAAGCTGTGAATATTCATATACAGCTACTCTTCCGTCATCAAATGTAACTGTCAACTCTTCATCAAAATCATTTATCTCGGTGATCACTCCCATGTCACCATTAAAAACACCGACTCCCTGATCTAAGATTCCACTCCTGAAATCACTACTATATATCTTCCACTCAAGCTTATAATTATTCTTCGTCTGCATTATCTTATCACCCTCACGCAGGATGATTCCGTTTCTTTCCTTTTCCCTTTTATCAGGCGCGGCCGGATTAACAGACTGCTGAAGTTTCTTATTAAGGCCCTCAACTCCCAGCTCGTAATGTCTGGTCGGCGTAAGAACCTCGATATCCATCGGAGAAACTCCCAGATATTTCGGAAGATTCTTAGTAACAAGCTCACTGCATTCCTTCGCTATATCATAAGAATTCATCCTCGGAATATAGAAAAAGTCGCTGGATTTATTATTAATTTCCAGATGAATTCCATTTTTAATCTTATGCGCATTTTCTACGATACTACTGTCATCAGACTGTCTGAATATCTTATCCAGAACAGTAACAGGGAAACACTCACTGTTAATTATATCGTGTAAAACATTTCCCGCACCCACAGGCGGAAGCTGATCAGTATCGCCGACCAGAACAAGTCTTGTACCCTCAGGAATCGCTTTAAGAAGTGCGAGGAACAAGAAAGAATCCACCATTGATGCCTCATCAATAATAATCGCATCACACTCCAGAGGTGTATTTTCATTCCTGTTAAAATGTAATATAGACCGCTCACCTTCCGTCTCAGGCTCTCCCGAGAACTCCAGAAGTCTATGTATGGTCTGAGCCTTATATCCGGTCGACTCCGTAATTCTCTTTGCCGCTCTTCCGGTTGGCGCAGCGAGAAGAACTGTATCTGCCTGATATTCAAAATACTTGATTATCGCATTTATTATTGTTGTTTTTCCGGTACCCGGACCACCGGTTATTATTGAAATCCCTGAGCTGACCGCAAGAATAACAGCCTCTCTCTGTTCAGGAGCAAGCTCTATATCCTCTTCCTTCTCAACTCTCTCAATTGCTTCCTCTATTTCCTCTCTTATCGTATCATGTTCAAACCTGAGTCCGATAAGTCGCTTGGCACTTTCTATTTCCATTCGATAGTTCCAGTAGGAATAAACTAAAGTTTCCTCATCTGCCTCCTTAAGAACCACCCTTCGATTAGTATTCATATCGAGTAATATGTCATGAATTCGAGCACTAAAATCCTGCACATCTGTATCAGGTGTAAGAAGCTCATATGCCTTTTCAACCAGAAGCTTTTCAGGAAGATACATATGACCAAAGCTCATAGACTGATTCAGGATATAAAGGATTGCAGACTGAACTCTGAACTGAGAATCAGCGGATACACCGGACTGAACTGCTATTCCGTCAACAAGCTTAAAGCCTATTCCCGAAACTCTGTCAGCGATTATATATGGATTTGTTTCGATTATTTTAAATATATTATCTCCGAATTCCTTATATATCTTCATCGCTGTATTAACGGTTATTCCGTATTTAGAAAGACACATTATCACATTTCTGTAGGTTCTGTTTTCACTATAGCTGACAGCTATTTTGCCCGCCATTTTTATAGATATGCCATAGAGGTCATGAAGTTTTTCAGCTTCCTCATATAGCTGATTTTTTGTACGTCCGGAGCAAACATTGGAGAAGCGCAGATCAGAACAATTCGTAACAAGCTTACTTCTGATCTGGGAAGGGATCCGCTGCTAAGCGAAGTGGCGGAAGCTTCAGGTTTTTCCCCGGAGGAAATAGC
>CACYJP010000082.1 GCA_902774725.1 uncultured Lachnospiraceae bacterium | reverse complement strand
TACATCATGTCGAAAAATGAGACTGTAAAAGCCCTGGCAAAACCGATATATGAATATATCTACAGCAGTGATCTACTGATAATCGACGATCTCGGCACCGAAGTTATGAGTTCCTTCGTACGTTCTCAACTCTTCGAGATCATCAATAAGAGGATTCAGGAGCAGAAATCTACTCTTATCTCCTCCAACCTATCTCTAGGTGAGCTTCAGGAAAGCTATACTGAGAGGGTAATGTCAAGAATAGTCGATAAATATACACTCTACCCCTTTTATGGGGATGATATAAGAAAGACGCGATTTATCAAGTCTCAAAACTAGGAGGAAAAGAAATGCCAGATCAAAGCAAACTCATCACCGTTCCTGATGGAAAGCTGGGAATCATCGCACTGAAGAGCTCAGAGAAGCTGGGTAAGAAGGTAGATGAATACCTAGTAAGATGGCGTAAGGAAAGAGCCGATCTCGATACTAAGAATCTGATGTTCAACGGTTACACAAAGGATTCATATCTCATCGAGAACAACTGCCCAAGATTCGCATCAGGAGAAGCAAAAGGAACAATCAAGGATTCAGTTCGTGGAACAGACCTTTACATCCTTGCAGACGTAACTAACACAGGTATCGAATACAACCTGGGTGGTAGAATGGTTCCAATGACCCCAGATGAGCATTATGCAGATATCAAGCGTATCATTGCTGCCTCAGCAGGAAAGGCACACAGAATAAATCTTATCATGCCATTCCTCTATGAATCTAGACAGCACAAGCGTACAAGTCGTGAGTCTCTTGACTGCGCACTTGCACTTCAGGAATTAGTTTCAATGGGCGTACAGAATATTATTACATTTGACGCTCACGATCCAAGAGTACAAAATGCTATTCCAACAATTGGTTTTGAGAATCTGATGCCAACATATCAGTTCATCAAGTGCCTTCTCAAGTCTACCCCAGATCTTGTACTTGATCCAAAGCACATGATGGTTATCAGCCCTGATGAAGGAGCTATGCATAGAGCAATCTACTTTGCAAACCACTTCGGAGTAGATGTAGGTATGTTCTATAAGAGAAGAGACTATTCAAGAGTTGTAAACGGAAAGAACCCAATCGTTGCACATGAATTCCTGGGTGATACTGTTGAAGGTAAGGACGTTATCATCGTAGATGATATGATCGCATCCGGTGAAAGCATGCTTGATGTATGTCGTCAGCTGAAGGAGCGCAAGGCAAAGCGTATCTTCTGTATCGCAACCTTCGGATTATTTACAGCAGGACTTGAGGTATTTGATAAGGCTTATGAAAATGGCCTGTTTGATAAGGTAATAACAACAAATGTTATCTATCAGAATCCTGAGCTTTCTGAGAGAAGCTGGTACGCTTCTGCTGATCTCAGCAAGTATATCGCTATTATAATCGATCATCTGAATCATGATTCATCTATCAGCGAGCTGCTTGATCCATCAGTAAGAATTCAGGCCAGAATCAATGAATATAAAGAAAAGCATACGATATCAGATAACTATGACAGACCTTCGATATCATAGTATATCAGCTTGATATTTTGTAGTTACAATGTATCAAAAAAATCCCTTTCAAAACGAAAGGGATTTTTTGATGCATCGAAATGCTTACTTACTAATTATTTAGTTTATTATATTTAGTTTATTCCCAGATACTCTTCTAAGCACTGACCATGATCATACATATAGGTTGCTGCCTCAACGCCGACATATCTTAAGTGATATGGCTCATCGCTTATTCCTGTGGTTGCAACCTTGCTCTCAGGATATCTGATTATGAATCCATACTTATATGCATTTTGCTGGAACCAGCTCCACATAGCTTCGTCAGGAGCGTCTCCGCTTTCTGTACCTATATCAATTGCAAAGCCGGTCTCGTGCTCACTTGTTCCCGGAACCACACTCTGCTCAGCTTTAGCCTTAGCCTCATCCTGTGTCATTCCCTGATCCAGGTACTCGTTTATCTTTTTATCCTTATAAAGAGCCATGTCTTCAGCTGTTCTATAGGATGCTGTTATTCCCGGGAAGTAACCGGCAGCTCTTGCATCATCAAACATCTTCTGAAGGTCAGGATATGCTCTTGTATCTATCTTGTTATTATTCTTAAGCTCAGTCAGCTCACCGACCTGAAAATCCGCAGTGAGTGGACTGCTTGCACTTACATAAAAAAGCTCCCAAGCGTTAGCATCTGTAACAGTTGCATCCTGAGGTGTAGCATCTGTGTAGGTGGCCAGAAGCTCCATCTCTGTAGTTGTCTCCTGCTTCTTCGCCTTCTTTTCCTTATCCTTATTCCTCGATGCAACAACTCCGGCACTTATCAGAACCGTTATAAGTGTTATACAAATAGCTGTAATCCATACGAACCTGAAAAACTTTATATCGCTTACCATTATTCGTTTCCAACGATACTTCAGCCAGTCCATAAAGTTGCCATTCTCATTCATTTTTAAACCCCCAAAATAAAGTCCGGTAATAGATATTTCCAGTAAAATTTACACCCAGATACAGTTTACTACATTTTCGGTTTTACATCCACTATTTTTATTTCACCTATTAAAGCAGACGAACTGACACTTATCATATAGTCTTCCTCACAAATAGTTTTTATATAAAGCCGTCTTCCCTCAACCACTATTTCCTCTGCTATTTCATCCGCTTCTTTGCCATCCGACTTAGAAGTTATAACCTCGAAGGACTTAAAAGGCATCTTAAAGCCCCTACCCATAGCCTTCATCACACTCTCCTTACGGGTCCATAGTATATGAAATCTTCTGAGCGTGTCTTCCTTCATCCACTCAAGCTCAAGAGGTGTAAAGACCTTCTCCGCGACCTTGAGGTTTCTCTCTTTAACTATTTCTATATCTATTCCAATCACTGCGCCAGTGCTCTTTGATTCACCACTTTCAGAGTGCTCATCACATTTCACGAAAACGACCTTTTCTCCACTGTGTGAGATACTGAAATCAGGATAACCCTCTGCATATGGCTTACCATACTCATTAGTCTTAAGCTCAACTTCATCTTTCAGACCCAGATAATTCCATATAAGATAACCTCCTCCGATGCATAGAAGTCGGTCATTTTCATGTCTGAAACGCTCAGCCCTTTTCATTCTTTCCGGAAGAACCTTCTCGAGTCCGGTCTTATCTATTCTTTTTATTTCATCTGTGCTAAGCCTGTAAATATCCACCTGTTTATCCTCTTTATTTGCTTTCAGTATTACCCTCATTTACCTTTGACATCATACGAGTTAACATTATACAATATATGATGTATGTTGGCAAAACAGGAGGGGTTAAAATGATTGATCATTACAACGCTTTTATTTCATATAAGCATGCTCCCGAGGACAATATCGTAGCTGAAACTGTTCAACGTGAGCTGGAGCGTTTTCACATACCGTGGAAGATAAGAAAGCAGACTGGAATCAAAAGAATAAATCGTATATTTCGCGATAAAAGCGAACTGCCTATCACAAGCGATCTATCTGAGACTATTTCCAATGCTCTGGATAATTCAGACTTCCTGATAGTCATCTGTTCCACCAATACAAAGGAGTCACACTGGGTTCCTCGTGAGATAGAGTATTTTTTAAGAACTCATCCTATCTCACGTGTATTTACTGTGCTCGTAAATGGTGAGCCTGATGATGTTATCCCTAAAATCCTTACACAACAATCCGAACCTCTTTCCTGTGACTACAGGATGCCAAAAAGAAAAGCAAACAAAACTGAGCTGCCACGTCTTGCAAGTGCGATTATAGGCTGTTCCTATGATGAGCTTATGAACCGCCGCAGACAGTATATCCTTAGACGAGTTATCTTTGGTTTCTCAGCTATTTTACTCTTACTTCTTGCTTTCAGTGCATACATGATATATAGCAGAAACAAAATAAATGAGAATTACATCACTGCACTCAGAAACCAGTCCAAATACCTGTCAAACGAATCCCAAAATATGCTGGAAAACGAACAGAGAATCACTGCTCTACAGCTGGCTCTTGCAGCGCTTCCTAAAGACGAGGATGATGAACGTCCCGTAACTCCCGAGGCTATAAATGCACTTTCCAAAGCAACTCTGGTATATACATCTCCAACTCCAATCAGCGTACATGACCAGTGGAGCTATAGTATGCATAATGCCATACGTGAGTTTAAAGTATCTCCAAACGCTTCAACCATTGCAGCTTTTGATGTTATGGGACAGCTGCAGATATGGAAAACAGCTGATCACACACCGGTTTTATCATTCAAAAAAACCGAGAAAGCAATAAATGGTTTTGAATACGCCAGCTATGATAATCTTGTCACGTACAATACAGATACTATTAATTCCTATGATACAAACACCGGTGAGATAAACTGGACTTTAGATTCCGGTGAACACACATATTCCACTTCAGGCTTTATTACTGCCGATGATTATATCTATATTTATACGTTTGATCAGTCTTTTTTGAAGATAGAAACAGCATCGGGAAAAATCGTTGATGAAATAAAAATCAACATTTTGGATGAATCATCAACAGATTATCTGAGCGATGCTGTCATATCGCCTGATAAGACTAAAATCGCTTCCCAGTTTTCTATCGGATTAGGAAGTCAGTCATACATAATCGTTACTGATCTACAATCAAAAAAAAGTACACGCAGTGATACATATGAAGGATATATAACAGAGCTGAACTGGCTCGACGATAGAGACCTTCTGTTTAGTACAACAGACGATATATATAATAACAGCGTACGTTTTAATACAACTGATATTATTTCCAACGACAATACCGTTATACACTGTATAAATACAGATGATTATTCTGAAAAATGGAAAACAGACTTTACAACAACCAACGTTGCTATAATTAGCGGATTTTCTTTTCCGGCTAAGTCAAATAATATCTGCTATTACTCAGGAAATACCGCAATTCTTTTCGACAAGGAAACAGGTGAGAAAAAATACGAGTATAATCTAAACTCTCCTATTATCTATGCTAACGATGTTAATAAAAGCGGCTTCCCGGCCTTCATAACATCGGATGGCTATGTAGGATTACCTTTGCCTGATAGCGGAGATGACAAAATAGCCAAAATGGAATACTTTACAGATAATCTTGACTGTGCCGTGGTCAGCCAGGGCTACTATGTACATCAGTTTGACAGCGCGGAGATTATATATTATCAGGACAATGTTTATGACACCAACTGGAAATGTATCTCCTCTGATTATGAAATAATCAATCTATCCACAGCCTTTCTAAATGAAGATATTGCAGCAATTATCTCCAAAGGAGACAAAGGAGTAACGCTTACAGCTTTTGTACTAAAGGATGGTTTACAAGCAAAGCAGATAGTGTTTGATAACAAAACTGATTCTGATGTAGATATAGCGGGCTATAATAATAATACAATTTATGCACTGGTTAATGAGAATGATTGTTTTTCGGTTGTAAAAGTCAATTACGAAACCGGAGAGCGTGATCTCAAGATACTTTGCGAAACTCCTATCAGAGCAGACTACACAAATGAACTACAGAACGGAAAATTGTTTTATTACTATATAGAAAACGGAAAGTCTTATCTTGCATGTTATGATGTAAATACCGATGAGATAATAAAAAATGAGGTACCGGAAGATATCGGATATTCATCGGAGCCTCCAAAATATTTTCCAAGCAGCAACGCGGTTTATGTACGTGGCAATAAGGATATTATCTTTGACACAAAGACAGCCGAAAACGTAGAAGTGGAGCTTCCAAAGGACTGGCAAGGCACAACCAGGATAGCTACAGATAAATCCGGAAAACGTTTTGCCATTTCAGACAACGACCATATATCAGTTGTAAACAGAACAGGAAGCAGTATATTTGAAATAATGCCAAACGGAGTTCCTGTGGTGGGACTTGGGTTCTATGAAAACGATAAAGCAGATGACGAGGATATGCTGCTTGTTATATATGATAACGGAACACTTCTTCGCTACAGTCTGAAGGATGGACATTATATCGGAACATCAGAAATCACATACGAAAATGTGTACGGAAATGAAGCACATTTAGAATTTAATTACGATGCATCTATAGCATATTTGCAGACTAACACGTCACTTGTAATGGTGGATACAAATCTCTGGAGCGAAACAACAAGCATTAAAAACTGTTTAGGTCTTCACAGATCAACAGATAGGTTCTTCACCTTTGCAACCACTGATGATATCAATTTTCAGATCGGATACTTTGACAGATACAGCACAACAGATCTAATCAAAAAAGCCCGAGAAATCGTTGGTAACTCGAAGCTTTCTGATGAACAAAAGGTTAAGTATGGTATAGAGGACTGATCCCCGGATCAGACCTCTTTGTACAGCTCGTCAAAAAGATGGCCGCTGATTATATATATATCATGCGGATCATCTTCCCTGACAGCTATATAATCTCCAGGGACTCCTGAGTAATACTTCTCTTCGTCCCAGGCAGTAAATAGCTTCACGTATCTGTCGAGAGGCTTTGCATAAATATGCGTTATACCTGTGCTCACTACACTTTTTGCGTAGGCGAGCACATTTTTCTTTTCTCCCGAATAAACATCTGTTACACAAGGAGTATATTCAAAGGTTCTGCTATATGGTTCATTTATTCGCATATAGCTGCTTTCCAGTTTTTCCTTTGTAATTGGATATATCTCTCCCTCGATACCGATCATCAGATACTTATCCGCATCGAGTCGTATATTTACATCCCCCTCCAGAGTACGTATTTCAACTATGGAGTTTATAGGGAACAGATCAGTTAGCTTGACATAGCCCAGATGCTGCGGCTTCTTCTCATAACGCTTCATATCTGAGGTATCAAGAGTTGTATCCTTAGCATAGATGATCTCGTACTTATCAAAGTAATCATCCATTCTCTTGATAAAAATACCTCTTACCTTATCACCTATTTCTTCAGCATTGTCACATCCGAGCTTCTCAGGTCTTATTGCACCGCCGGCCTTTGTCAGATGTCCGCCTCCGCCACCAAGACCTGCAGCCAGCTCTGAGGCAACCTCATTTGCATGAACCTCATTCGTACAGGTTCTTACAGAGAACTTTATCTCCTGAGGACTTACATAATAAGCAAGGCATACGTCAACGCCTGTTGTTTCCATAGAAAAATCACTGATAACTCCGAGTATAGTCGGATCGCATGGTTCTGCCTGAATTATCAGATATCTATACTTATCAAAATATTCATACTCGAGGATTGCTCTTCCCGTTATCTTCAGCTCATCCAGAGAAATGTTTGACGTAGTCATTTCTTTTATGACTGTCTTGTTAACAACCAGGCTATCCTGCATATCTCTGTCGAGAGGATGAGATACCTCTGTAAGCCTGTTTGTATCTGTATAAAGGCCATAGTAAAGAGCCGTCGCAAGACGAGTATCCTCATTAACGTCGAGTCCCTCAAATCTGAGCATATCCCATATGACGGTAGCACAGCTTCCCAGATTGATCCTTACCTCTGAAAGCTCAGGAAGCTCTACTGTTATCTGATGATGATCTATAATAGCCAGATTCTCATAAGCTCCGGTAGTTACATTTTTCTGTCCATACTGACAGTCAACAGTTATAAGAAGCTCAGGCTTCTCATCAAAATCCGGCACGTAGCTAACAGGTATTTCAAGCTTATCAATCATGATAAGGAGGTTGTTTTTAGTCACCTCATGTAAACCTCGATATATAAATCTCGGCTTCTTTCCCATCTTTTCAAGATACCAGTACATAGCATAGCCTGATGCAAGTGCATCCGCATCCGGATTATCATGACACTGAATAACTATATCATCAAAACCAAGCAATTCACTTAGCAGCATTTTTATCTCCCCTCAACGATCATTTATCTAATTATTAATTAACCACATTATACTCCAAACACGCTATCTGCATATCTGACTGTTGCCATCGCATCCTTTGCATAACAGTCAGCACCGATTGCATCAGCGTACTCCTGCGTCATAACCGCTCCACCTACAACAACCTTGGTATCAGGTTTTTTCTTGCGAAGAAGCTTTATCGTATCCTCCATACTTACAACCGTCGTAGTCATAAGTGCACTGAGCCCGACAAGCGGAACATCATCCTCGATTGCTCGTTCGACGATAACCTCAGGTGGGACATCCTTGCCAAGGTCTATCACATCATAGCCATAATTTTCGAGCATTACCTTCACGATATTCTTTCCTATGTCGTGGATATCGCCCTTTACAGTAGCTATTATAACCTTACCCTTCATCTCTCTCGGCTTACCTGCCATCGAAGCCTTTACGACCTCAAAAGCAGCCTTTGCAGCGTCCGCACTGAGGAGCAGCTGCGGAAGAAAAACTGTGCCCTTCTCAAAGCCCTTACCAACCTTGTCAAGAGCAGGTATCAGCTCCTCATTTATTATATCGAGAGCATCTCTGGTTTTCATGGCTTCCTTCATTGCATTTTCAGCAACTCCTGCCATTCCCTTTTCTATGGCATGTCCGAGCTGAGAACCGGACTCCTGTCCTGCCTCTGCACCTGTCTCGCCGGCACTACCCGCTCCTGCGCCCTGACCACCATTTCCGGGTGCTGCCGTAGCTGTACCGGTTGAAATAGTCGACAAAGTAGCATTTGCATAAGCCTCGATAAATCCCATACACTGTGGATCCAGATCGGACAGAGCAAGGAAGGATCTGTAGGCTGCCATCATCTGCTCATTGTTAGGATTCATTATTGCAAAAGAAAGTCCCATCTGCATCGACATAGTAAGGAAATAAGAATTGATCACCTGTCTCTGAGGCAGTCCAAAGGAAATGTTTGAAACACCCAGAATCGAATGGCCATGATAATCATCTCTTATTCTTCTGATTGTCTCGAGCGTAGTAACTGCGGATGATGAGTCAGATGAAATAGTCATACAGAGACCATCGATTACAATATCCTTTCTCGGAATTCCGTATTCATCTGCTGCCTTATATATCTTCTCTGCTACAGCTATTCTGCCATCTGCCGTTTCAGGTATTCCATCCTCATCAAGAGCAAGTCCAACCAGCACACCACCATACTTCTTTACAAGTGGCATTACCATCTCGATGACCTCACGTTTTCCATTTACAGAGTTGATCATCGCCTTACCATTGTAGTATCTGAGTCCCTGCTCAAGAGCCTCTGCATCAGTTGTATCAAGCTGAAGCGGAAGTCCTGTGACTCCCTGAAGTCTTGTAACAACATCACGCATCATCATCGGTTCATCTATCTCAGGAAGTCCTACATTTACATCAAGTATATCAGCACCGGCATCCTCCTGTTCAAGTCCCTGCGAAAGGATGTAATCCATATCATTATCACGAAGCGCCTGCTTGAAACGTTTCTTTCCTGTAGGATTGATCCTCTCTCCGATTATTATCGGCTTTCTGTCACAGGTAACAGCCTGACAGAATGAAGAAACAACCGTGATATCTTTATATGTATTCGGATGAAACTCTCTCTTTTTTACCTTTTCTATAGTCTGTCTTATATGTTCCGGAGTTGTACCGCAGCA
>CACYJP010000081.1 GCA_902774725.1 uncultured Lachnospiraceae bacterium | reverse complement strand
CTGAACGGAAGAAGCTGAAATCGTAGCCCTTGTCCGTGCTTGTAAGAAGCGCGTAATCATCTCCGTGATCATTTACGAGATAGCTGATGGTTCCGAGTGTGGTAAGTGCCACATCCTTCTTTGCCTCACCTGCATCGGTGTCACCCAGGAACTTTGCACCTGAATCACCGACAAAAAGGATGTTATGCTTCTTATCAGCTATGTATCTTCTTATCAGCACCCTGCCGGTCTTTGATGAAGACTTCCAGTCTATATCACGAACGCTGTCGCCATATACGTACTCTCGCAGATCATCAAAATCAAAGCTTCGACCTCTGTATACAGATCCAAACTCACCATCGAGGATATTTGAAGTTTTCTTCTTTGTGTAAAGCGAGATAGATGCTTTTATTCTCGCGAGATAATCATAATCCATACTTAGTTTCCCTATTTCATCATTCAGTCTTTCCGACCGATCTTTACTCGGCTATGTCTGACTATGGAGTCTGAATTGCTCCTACCATTCTGTCGATTATAGTCTCAACTGATACATTATCTGCGATTGCAGCGTAGTTCAGCTCAACTCTGTGACGAAGTACCTGATGACGAAGAAGCTTTACATCGTCAGGTGTTACATAGGTTCTTCCATATATAAGAGCAACAGCCTTTGCTATCTTCATAAATGCAATAGAAGCACGTGGGCTGGCACCCATTTTCACGTATCTTGTAAGCTCAGCCGGAAGGAACTTTCCCGGATTTCTTGTTGCATCAACGATAAATGCAATGTATTTCTTTATTGACGCGTCAACATATACCTTCTCAGCTATTCTCTGAAGGTTGTCAACATCCTGAATACTAAGTACTGCAGGAGTCTTTCTTATAACTCCTGACTCGATACGATTGAGGATCTCTGCCTCATCATCAGGTGAAGGATAAGTAATCTTCTCCTTGATGATAAATCTATCTGTCTGAGCCTCAGAAAGAAGATATGTACCTTCCTGCTCAATTGGGTTCTGTGTTGCGATAACGATAAATACATCACCCGGCATCTTGTAGGTTGCACCACCTATTGTTACCTGTCTCTCCTGCATGGCCTCGAGCATGGCACTCTGAGTCTTTGCACTTGAACGGTTTATCTCATCAAGAAGTACAAAGTTTGCAAATACAGGACCAAGTGTTGTATCAAACTTTCCTGTCGCCTGATTGTAAACCTGAGTTCCTATGATATCACTTGGAAGGAGGTCAGGTGTACACTGTATTCTGGAAAACTTTCCGTCAACGGCATCTGATATAGTCTTCGCAGCTGTAGTTTTTGCAAGTCCCGGAACAGACTCTATAAGTATATGTCCGTCAGCTATAATAGAAGCTACAAGCGCAAACTTCAGATTCTGCTGTCCGACTACCTTTCCGTCATAATATGCTGAAAGTCTTTTTATAACATCCTGAGCATAATCGAATTCTTCCTTACTGATACCCTCAGCACCGTTTCCTCTTGAGTTCCACTGTGGATCTGCCTGAGTATTCATCTGTGGGAATCCCTGATTACCGCCCTGTGGCATCCCCTGTGGATTTCCCTGCACATAACCTTGCATATTGTTTTCCATCTAACCATACACTCCTTACTAGTTTTTCTTCTTACTCTTCTGAGACTTTGAGTCTTTATCTTTATTTTCTTTAATATCTTTTTCTTTACTTTCCTTGCTGTCCTTGCTTCCTTTGCCGTCCTTACTGTCCTTAACCGATTTTTCATCCTTCGGTTTAGACGAATCCTTTTGCTTTGCCGAATCCTTCGGTTTAGCTGTATCCTTCGGTTTAGTCGCAGCTTTTGACTTAGCCTCTTCCTTCACCTTCGCTGGCTCTTTCGCCTTTGCTGTCTTCACCGGGGTTTCCTCTGGTGCCGAGAAGCTAATGACAGGCTCGATATACTTGGATTCGTAATAATGGTACATCGCTTTATACTCTTCGCTGAGATTGTCACTTGCGTGTCCATGCATCTCATCAAAGTCTCTATCCTTGAGCACCTTCTTGATTACATGCAGCGCGATGTTTGCCGCATGTGAAGCTATACGCTCAAAGCTGTTTACGAGATCAAACAGTGAAACACCACCCTCGATACTACAGGTACCTTCCTGAAGTCTCTCAACATGGTGAGACTTGATTATCTCCTTCAGCTCATCAATAACCTCAGAAAGCGGGTCAACTCTTATCGCAAGTGATACATCATCATCTCTGAAGGCTTTAAATGTAAGCTCCAGCGTATAATCAACCGCATCAATGATGTCCTCTGTTTCCATATGTCCTGCAGGTGAGAAATGTATCTCCTGCTCATTTTTTTCTCTGGCCACATAGGCGATGTTCATACAGTAGTCGCCTACTCGTTCGAAATCACCTATCGAGTTAAGTATCTCATTAACTAAAAGCTTATCATCTGTTGTAAGTCTCTTTCGATCGATCCTGACTACGTAAGCTGAAAGGACTGTTTCACATTTATCTATAAATGCTTCATTTTCTTCCATCTGAGTAAGCTTGGCTTCGTCGTACTGATATATCATGCTGGTAGCCAGCTTGTAGTTCTCGCTGATGGACTCACTCATTTTGTAGATAAGTGACCTACACTGCTGAAGCGCGATAGTAGGTGTGTTGAGAAGCATATCGTCAAGCTTCGCAAGCTCCTTATCCTCCGGCTTATCGTCATCGCCTCCGACAACTCTCTCGGTAAATTCTGATATACCTTTCGAGAATGGAAGTAACAGAATGCTTGTAAGCAGGTTAAAGAGCAGGTGAAGTGTTGCCACGCCGCTTCGATTTGCAAGGTGATCCATAAATGACAGACCAACTGCCTTGTCCAGTATATAAATGGCTACTGAAAAGAATATCGCGCCAAATATGTTGAAGAACACGTATCCGACTACAAGTCTTTTCGCCTTCTTGTTTGCTCCTATACCACCCATGATCGTAGAGGAACATTTACCCAGGTTCTGACCGATTATTACCGGAACAGCTACGGCATAGGAAATCGTGCCTGTAACCGTAAGTGCCTGCAGAATACCAACTGATGCATTTGAACTCTGAAGTATGATCGTAAGCACAAGTCCGATGAGGATTCCGAACAATGGATTCTCAAGGGTATCTATAAGTGATTGGAGCTTTGCACTGCCACTGAGTGGTGAAAGCACATCCTCCATAACTGTCATTCCATAGAAAAGCATACCTAGGCCAACAAGGACGCTGGCTATGTTTTTGGCTTTTTTCTTCTTTGTAAATAGAATTATAAAAGCACCGATACCTACAAGGATCGGAGCGAGTGATGCAGGTCTGAGAAGCTTCAAAATCACATTGCCTTCGCCGATATCTCCGAGACGAAGCATCTGAGCTGTTACCGTACTACCGACATTTGAACCGAACACAACAGGCATCGCCTGTGCAACCTTCATGATTCCGGCATTTATAAAACCTACAAGCATTATAGTGATGGCCGCGGAACTCTGGAGTATCGCAGTAACACCAATTCCGAAGCTCCAGCCCTTTACTTTCCCGGCTGATTTGTTCTTACTGGTGGTAACTGTTTCCAAAACCTTTTCCAGCCTTGAACCTGCGAGCTTTTCGATAGAAGAGCTCATAAGATTCATGCCGAATAGAAAAAGTCCTATTCCGCCTAAAAATTGAAGTACCGATATTATATTCATCGTATGCTCCTTTGATTTTATGCCCTAAATTACTGAACTTATATTTTAGCACACAAACATTTGTTATTAAAGAGTTTTTACGAACAATACTGGCATTTCACATCACTCACCTGTGTAATGATCAAGCAGCTGATCAGCACCCTGATTCGCATCATTTTGCTGCTGAACAACTTCCTTTGCATCGTTCTCAAGCTTTATTCCAAGTGATGTCTCCTGAACAACAGGATTACTCTTCTTTCCACATGCTGTAAATGCTGCAAGTGTAAGTATTGTTGCTGTTACTAATAATACCTTCTTTTTCATATGTTTTCTCCCTTCATATAACTCATAGGATACTTTTACCTTAAAATAATATACGGAAGCAACGATTCGCTCCACAGAACGTATCCTATTTTATCACATTCCCTCAATTATTACCATTTATAATGATTTTTTATAAAGTGACAAATGTCATATCCATCTTGTGACAGCGCTCACTACCGTTTTATGTTAGTTGTTGATATTCTTAATGCATAAACTGATAAATATGCTAAGCGAAACAAGCAATGTACTATATGAAAGGATAAAGCTATGAGTGAAACTGTAGTAAAACTGACAAATCTTGTGAAGAGGTACAAGGAGCTTATCGCTCTCGATAATTTCAGCCTTGAGATAAAGAAGGGTGAGGTCTTCGGTCTGCTCGGCCCCAACGGTTCAGGAAAGACAACGACTATTAACTGCCTGCTCTCACTTCTCAAGTATGACAAGGGTGAGGTAGAGCTCTTCGGTGAGAAGATGGGACCTGAACGAAGGGACTTAAAGAAAAGGATCGGAGTTGTGTGTCAGAACGTTGCAGTATTCGATGAGCTGACTGTATATGAAAATATCGATTACTTCTGCGGACTATATATAAATGATAAGGCCACCCGCAAGCAGTATATAGAGGACGCCATCCGCTTCGTTGATCTCGGCGACTTCAGAAAGTTTTATCCGAAGAAGCTTTCCGGCGGACTTTTAAGAAGGCTGAACATCGCCTGCGGAATTGCTCATAAGCCTGAGCTGATAATCCTCGACGAGCCAACTGTTGCGGTTGATCCACAATCAAGAAACAAGATCCTCGAGGGAGTTACCGAGCTTAACAAAAACGGCGCGACTATCATCTACACCTCACACTATATGGAAGAGATCGAGCAGATATGCTCACGAATCCTGATAATGGATAAGGGCAAGGAGGTTGCATCAGGAACCTCTGAGGAGCTTAAGGGACGCATCAAGAATACTGAAAATGTAATCGTTGATATAAAGAAGCTCCCATCAGAGCATCTCGAAAAAATAAAGAAGCTTAATCACGTATATGAGGCTCAGTATATGAGTGACAAGCTGACCATCAAGTGCAGCGGCGGAAAGCACAACATCACTCACGTAATCGAATATCTGTCAGATAACAATCTGAACTACGACAGAATCTATTCAGAGCTTCCGACACTTAATGATGTATTCCTGGAGATAACAGGTAAAGAGTTAAGAGATAAAGAGTAAATGATGAGTAAAATATGAGCAAATGATGCTTAAATAATGATTAATTAAAGATACATATAAGTTGAGAAAGAATAGATAAAAATATAGACAACGAACAGATAAAAGGAAAAGAAAAATGTTTGGACGAATAGTAAAAGCACAACTAAAAATGGCCGTAAGGTCGAAGAAATATATGTTCTGGACCTTCTCATTTCCAATACTCCTGGGTACACTCTTCTACTTTGCCTTCAGCTCCATATATGCCTCAAATAAGAGCGAGCCGATACCGGTTGTGATAGAAGTAAATGACGAAGCCGGAAGACCATTCGTAGATGTAGCAGAAAAGCTGGAATATGAAGATGGCACCAAAATGCTGGATATAAAGACCGCCTCCTCTCATGAGGATGCAGAAAAGCTGCTGGCCGACGGAGATCTTTCAGGAATCATATCGGTAGACGGACTAAGCGATATCAAGCTTCTTGTAAACGGAAATGGAGTAAAGCACAGCATACTGTCTCACATTATCAGCGAATATAAACTGAGAGTTGATAAGATGATGACCTCAGGCGAGGCTGTGCAGGCAGAGGATATAGACTTTGTAGAGGCAAAGGGAATGGCCGGAGACAACAAGGATCCGTTTATCACTTACTTCTATAACCTCATTGCAATGGTCTGTGTTATGGGATCAATCGCTTCCCTGAACACGATCGTAAGCAACCAGGCAAATCAGTCAACTACAGGAATGAGAATTGATAGCTCACCTGCACCAAAGGTTGTCTGCGAGCTGGCCCAGCTGGTAGCAGTTACAATCATGCAGACACTGATCATAACAGTAACACTGTTTTATCTGACATTTATCCTGAAGCTTGATTTCGGTGGTGACTTTAAAATGGTATACCTCACCACGATCATGGCGACGATTGTAGGCGTGACTCTCGGCTTCCTTGTAGCCCACGCAGGAAAAATGGCAACAGATAAAAAAGAAACCCTTCTGATGGTTATCATCCTCGGAGGCGGCTTCCTGTCAGGACTTATGATGGGTGACATGAAAATAATCATAGAGGAAAAAGCTCCATGGTTTAACCGCATCAATCCATCAGCCGTTATAACCGACGCATTTTATTCACTAAATGTATTCGGTGTCGGACCACGTTACTACAGATCACTTACCTACATGATAGTACTCAGCCTCGTAATGCTGCTTGTCGGCTGCGTACTTAGTAAAAAGAGTTCATATAAAAGCTTATAAGTCATATCGAAAGAGGAAACGCCATGTTAGTATATAAGACATTTTTTAAGGTAATGAAACAGTATAAGCTATCACTGATCATGTACAGTGCAATCGTAGCTTTCATGCTTATTGTTCTTGTAAATACAGAAACATCCGGAAGCAGTGAGCTTGTTGTGGCAGACGCAAAGTACAATCTACTCGTAGTTGATAATGATCAGTCGGATATCTCAAAGGAGTTTGTGAGCTATCTGGGAAAGAAGCACACTCTTAAAAAGGGGGACTTCTCAGATGATCAGATAAAGGATATGCTCTACTACGAAGCTATTTCAGAATACATCGTTATACCGAAGGGCTTCGGAGAGGACTTCAAGAATGCTGAAAACCCTGCCGCGCTTCTCGAGGCAACCTATGACGAAGCTCTCCCAAGAGGAATCTTCATCAACATGCAGATAAATCAGTATCTGAACGCGGTAAGAGGATATATGGCACAGGGTGTTGAGCTAAAGGATGCATCGGCCAAAACAGCCGAGGCGCTTGATACATCAAAATTCGTTGAAATGCAAAAGACAGAGGTCATTGAATCCGAAAAGATACATACATCATTTATGTTCCTTCCTTTCGGAATACTCACCATCATTTTCTCTGGCGTGCTTCCTGTAATAATCAGCTTTAACGAAACCGAGAAGAAAAACAGAACACTTGTTTCAAGCCACAAGATGACTTCGCGAAATGTATCACTCATCATGGGTGTTGCAACTATAGCCCTGGTGGTAACCTCCATACTTGTTGCAATGGCAAGCATGCCAAACAACGGTTCATATATAGGAACTAAGCCTTGGGCACTATCAGTACTTAACACAATTATTTATACACTGACCGTAACAATGCTGCTCTCAATGATCACAAGCCTTCCACTTGGTCTCGTGACAAAGGGCTCAGCAAGCACAACCTCCTTCTTTACAGTTATCATAGGTCTTTCATTTGCCTTCCTCGGTGGAACGTTTGTACCTCTTGAAATACTCGGCGACAAGGTTGCTGCAATCGGTCGATTCACACCTAACTACTGGTATTCAACAGCGCTGACTAAGATATGGGATGAAGGGGCCGGACTTGCAGATGTGCTTGGAAGCTTCGGACTTGAGCTTCTCTTCGGAGTAGCCTGCCTGTCCATCGGACTTGGCTTTACAAGATTCTTCGGAGAAAAAGAGAGTGCATAACCGCACTCTCTTTTCTTAATCATTCATACATAATTATTCAGTAAGTCATAATTATTCAGTCACTGTAATAGTTCCGTCAGGAGCTACTGTAACCTTGATATACTGATACTCAGTTACTACATTTCCATCAGCATTCAGTCTCTTTGTACAGCAACCGTTCTCATCATAACAGTAAGTGTACTCTATAGTTTTCTCTTCCTCACCCTTGTTCTGAGAAACAAACTTCCAAACTCTGTTTTTATCATCGCCTGCCTTCTGATCCCAGTACTCTCTTCCGGCAAACTCTCCGCCCTGAGCAGTGTACTTGTATTCCTTCAGATAGCCATCAGCGTCATAGCTGTAGTCTATCTTGCAATCATCAGTATTATCTTCGAGCTTATTTCTTTCTGAAATGATGTGTCCCTTCGAATCATAGGTGATAGTTCTTTTTCTATCCTTCCACTCCAAGGTCTGACCATTCATTTTCATCACGATATCACTATTATCAGACGATTCCCCGTCCATAGCATTTTCATAATTATGTACTTCCACCTGTGTGACCTTACCCTTATCATCAAATGTAAAGTCTTCCTCAGCCATTACATCGCCGTCACCTATTTTGTAACAATACTTTGAAATAAACGGCACAGCCTCGTACGGATAGAAATACCAGCTGTAGTCCTGATCAAATCTTCTTCCCGGGTATTCAGGATGCATAAGGTTTCCTTGTAATGGAGAGTAAGCCAAATAAGCTTCACCCTTATCAAAATCATAATCTACTGCGAAGGATTCCTTAGAACCATCCTCGTTATAAACAAGCGTAGACTTTACCAGATAATAGGTCTTTTCCTCCTGCTCCGGTTTGTCCGCATCATCAGGTGTTGCTACAGGTGTTACAGGAGCCTCTGTAGTCGCCTCTTCCTTAGCTTCAAACTGAGCATCCTCTTGCAGCTCTTCAACAGGTGCATCACCAATCGGTTCCTCAATCTCAGGAGCTTCTCCGGCATCAACACTTTCCACATAATTCTTTATGCTGTCAGCAGGATTTATTTCATACTGATCATTTGATGCTATCGCAAGTGCCTCCTGCTCGCTTACCTCTCTGTATTCTCCGCCTTCATAAACCATATACACAGTCTTTATATCACCTGCGCTATTCTTATATGTATAGCGAAGCACAGGATGCTGGGAATCACCATTCAGGACAACTCCACCACTATTCATATCTGAAGGATACCAGCCTGCTGAATCGAGAGTATACTCATCCGTGATATATCCATTTTGCTTTGGCTTGCTTGAGTTAGATGCAACAAGAGAATCATAATAGAGTGTATCCATATAATTCTTCTTTGTCTCTTCATCCATCTCGTTGTCATTCATCAAAAGCTCATAGGCTTCACTGTACTTACCGCTTGCAATACAGTTCTCTATCTCCTCCGTACCGGAGCTGGCTGTTTCAGGGCCTTTTCCCTTACCCTTATCCTCTTTAGTAAGACTGATAATAACGAAAACAAAAAGCACCGCAACCAAAAGTGTCAGAGTTCCAAGTGTCGCAAGCAGAACATTTTTCGCTCTATTCGTCAGAACCTTTTTCTTTTTCTTCGTCTCGGTTCTTACAGATCCCTGACTACTATAATTCATCTGCGGCATCATCTGATTCTGCATCGCAGTTCCGGGTGTCACATGATTCTGTGGTGTCACTCCGGGCGTCATCTGATTCTGCGGCGTCGCTCCGGACATCAACTGAGAACCACAGAATACGCAGAACATCGCACCGTCTTTATTCTGATTTCCGCAATATCTACAAAACATTCCGATCCACCTCCATTCCTTTTTATTCTATCACTTATAAAACATTTATTCCATCTGACAAATGTGTTTTTTTCGCAAACTTTACTTATAATTCTTTATTATTTATAATTAGCATTATGAATAGACTGATCGACAAAATACTATTAATGATTATATCTGTATTTG
>CACYJP010000080.1 GCA_902774725.1 uncultured Lachnospiraceae bacterium | reverse complement strand
TTCTTTTAAACAAGAGCAGGGGTGTTTTAATTAAAATATGATAAGGGCGTAAAAGGAAAGTGCCAAAGTGTATGATACCGAATTGTAATACATTTGTAACTAATACGTTATTGTTATAAAAACCGATTTTTGGTATAATAAATCATATATGCGTCGGGCGTAAACCCTGTTGCAAAATTTGAAAAAGGAGTGTTACTCAATGGGTAATGAAACCACAACTAATAGTGGCTGGCGTTCAAACAAATGGGTGCGTGCCGCTATTCCCGCACTGCTTCTGCACTGCAGTATCGGTACGGTTTACTGCTGGGGAACATTTTCCAAGGAAATAGGCGAATATATTTACGGAGCCGAGAATTTCCAGGCCCATTCGAGTGCGGTCCAGTGGGCATTCTCGCTGGCGACCGCATCATTTATATTGATGACACCTACAACCATATGATGATCATCACCACGAGGCCTTACAGCTCTCAAGTTTACATACTCAGGAATTCCATTAAGCAGGAGTCTGTAGGTAATTGAAAATACCTTCTTCTTATCAATCGCCTCTAAAAGATTCTTCTTGTCAATCGCTGCCGCCATCATAGGATAATCATCTGTATAGATATCACGCACCATATTCATCTGACAATCCTTGAAGAAGTTTCTTCCCTTTACTCCTATATCAAGCTTGCTGTAGGCTTTACTCGCACTATATTCGACGTACTCATCTGTATCGGTATTTACGTAGTATAAAACCTCATATCTGGAAGCAAGTGCCTGAGCGATCTGTCCATAGGTCTTACCTTCCTCTACCGCCGCTCTGTTCTTTTTTTCTTCCTTCATCTCCTTATCGTTATTTCGAACACCGATAACGATATACTTATCATCTTCACCACAGCCCTTTGTCACCTTCAGGTGATAATACAAAACCGCTCCGGCCTGTATCAGCCTGTAATCAAGATCTATTACTCTGCCGTCTCTGAACGCTTTATACAGATAATCCTTATTTACAACAGAAAGAACCTTTTCCCTGTCTGCCTCAACGACCATCCTCTCAACATTTATGACCAGGTCTTCAAAGAAATTAACTCCATCCGAGACAACTCTCAGCTTTTCTCTTCTATTATCATCATCTACTCTTGCATACTCCTTATAGCTGTCATCCACCGTATTCAGATAAAATACGCTGTCATAATCTCCGGCCAGAGAAGTTGCAATTCTGTTAAATGTAATAACATCCTTTTTATTTTTCTTACCCTGTTTACTTACTGCAGAATAAATCAAAAGCAGAACAATAACACCGATCACAAAAACACATACTGAAACGCCTCTTAGTATACGGACTAGATTCACATAGTCTTTATGGTCGCTGTCATGAAGTATCCATGCTATTGTCTGAAATGCCATACTTATAACGAGAAGTATGGTTCCAATTATAAATCTTATACCATACCTGCCTTCACTCTTCATATATTATGCCCCTTTATATCTCGTCTTATTTATCCCCCAGTTTTTTTATTAAAGCTACCAGCTCCTCCTTGCTTTCTATCTCACATACCTTTCTTCTAATCATAGAACTATTATATATTCCTTCGGTGTACCATGCAACATGTTTCCGAAGTTCTCTTACCCCGATATACTCACCTTTCATATCGATCATAAGGTCTATATGTCTGAGTATCATGTCTCTGATTTCGTTTAAATCAGGGCGCTCGGGTACATTTCCATCCAAATATCCCTTTATCTCTCTGAATACCCAGGGATTTCCCTTCGCCGCTCTGGCAACCATAACACTGTCGCAGCCGGTTTCCTCCTTCATCCTGACAGCGTCCTCACCGCAGGTTATATCTCCGTTTCCGATAACCGGGATTTTTACCGAATCCTTTACAGCCTTGATAACAGACCAGTCTGACTCACCACTATAATACTGCTCTCTCGTTCTTGCATGAACCGCAACTGCAGATGCTCCACCGCTTTCAAGGGCAAGTGCCATCTCAGGCGCATTTATACTATCCTTGGTAAAGCCGGCCCTGATCTTTACAGTGACGGGAATATCTACCGCCTCTACAATGCTTCTGACAATACTCTCCGCCAGCTCGGGATTCTTCATAAGAGCAGAACCCTCGCCGTTATTTACAATTTTCGGAACAGGACAGCCCATGTTGATATCAATAAAATCAAAGCCTCTTTTCGCAAGCTTCTCTGCCTCACCGGCCATTATATCCGGATCACTTCCGAAGAGCTGCACTCCGACAGGCTTTTCCCTGTCATCAGTCTGAAGCAAAAGATCTGTCTTCCTGCTTCCGTAGTAAAGCCCCTTGGCAGATACCATTTCAGTGACCATGACATCCGCCCCCTGCTCCTTACATAAAAGACGAAATGGCAGGTCTGTTACTCCTGCCATAGGTCCGAGAAATATTTTGTTTTTAAACATTTCATCTCTATTAATCATAAACCTGCTTCTTATTCTCTAATCACTTCTGCTTATCATGAATGATCCTGAGTCCATGAAGTGTAAGCTCAGGGTCATATATATCAATCGAATCCGTAGCTTCGGAAATAAGCTTTCCGAGTCCGCCTGTCGCAACAACCTTGATTCCATCCAGTCCAGATTCTTTTTTCATCTTATTGATTATATACTCTGTCTGTCCCACATATCCGTAGTAAATACCGGCCTGCATACTTGAAACAGTATCTGTTCCGAGAACCGTATCAACCTTTTTGATCTCAACCTCAGGAAGCTTTGCCGTTCCTCTCCAAAGCGCATTAGCCGCAAGTCTGATTCCCGGAGAAGTAACTCCTGCTGCAAATGTACCATCCTCAAGTACTAGGTCATGAGTTGTAGCAGTACCAAAATCAACAACAATTGCCGGACCGCCATACATCTCATATGCTGCTACTGCATCTACAAGTCTGTCAGCACCAAGCTCCTTCGGATTTGGTATAGCGATTCTTATTCCGGTTTTTATTCCGGGCGCAACAATAAGCGGTTTTACATCAAAGTACTTGATGATCGCACTTGTAAGTGAATGCATGATATTCGGTACAACCGATGACACAACAACACTTTCAATTTTCGCCTCAGGGGAGTTTATATCCAGCCACTGTCTCAGGAATACTCCGTATTCATCTGAGGTACGTGATGTCTGAGTTATCATCCTGAACTGCTTTATAAGTGTCTTTCCATCAAACAATCCCACTGTAATATTTGTATTTCCTACGTCTATAGCAAAAAGCATTTTTTATACCTCACCAGACTATTTATTCTTCATCATGATAAGAAGCTCATAGTATTCTTCCAGCTGTTCAAACAGCTCTCTTTTTTCATTTCTGAGCTGATTTACCTTGAGTCCGCTTCCTATCTCATCATACAGAAAATCATCCTCATTGTAATCGGTAGCTATACAAAGGCTGCCCTCATCATCATAATACAGATATATGACGCCGCCTATCTCGTGCGTAAAAAGCACACATGCAACCTTAAGCTCATCCTGAATCTTCTTCGGAAGATTTGAAAAACGCGGATTCAGATAAAACTTTTCTGTATATCGGGATGCACTGCAAAGTATCTGTTCTTCAGTCATACGTCCTCCCGCTCTACAGAGCTGCCTTTATAACATCAGCCATTGTGTACATTCCTGCAGGCTTTCCTGCAAGGAACTTAGCCGCACTGATAGCTCCGTTACCAAAGATACTTCTAGAATAAGCTATATGTCTGAACTCTATAACCTCATCCTGTCCGGCAAATATAACATCATGTGTTCCCGGTATTGAGCCTGCTCTTACAGCAGATATACCAAGCTCCTTCTTATCTCTCATCTGACGTCTGTCGCTTCTGTCATAGATGTACTCAAACTCGCCGCCGGCAGCTTCATTTATTGCATCAGCAAGTGCAATAGCGGTTCCTGACGGAGCATCCAGCTTATTATGATGATGCTGTTCAACTATCTCTACATCAAAGCCTGCAGGACAAAATACTGAAACTGCAGTTTTAAGCATTTCCATCATTGTGTTGATTCCGAGACTCATATTTGCAGACTTAAGTATAGCAACCTTTCCGGATGCCTCGTTCATACTTGCAAGCTGCTCCTCTGAAAGACCGGTTGTACAAAGCACAAGCGGAAGCTGCTTTTCTACTGAATAAGCAAGCAGTGACTCAAACACCTTTGGTGATGAAAAGTCAATGATTACGTCAGCTTCAACATTTATCTCATCTACACTTTTAAATACAGGATAGCCAAGTGTACCATCATCTATGATATCCAATCCGCAAACTATCTCCGCATCCTCTACGCCTTTTACAAGCTCTGTGATAACACGGCCCATACGTCCGCTGCAACCACTCATTATTATTCTTGTCATATCTATTCCACCTTCGTTATATTTTTTAAACTCGAAAGTTACCTGCTTTAATTAGAACTGAATTCCGTACTCTCTCATAGCCTTAATGAGCTTCTCTGCATTCTGAGGCTCCATCTCTGTAAGAGGAAGTCTTACAACTCCGTTTGTAAGTCCCATAAGCTCTGTTGCCTTCTTTACAGGAATAGGATTTACCTCGCAGAAAAGTGCCTTGCAGAGATCGATTGCCTTAAGCTGAAGCTCAAGTGAACCCTTTACATCTCCGTCAAAGAACTTCTGACACAGATCATGTGTATCATCAGGAATGATGTTAGCTGTAACTGAGATAACACCGATTCCGCCAAGTGACATAAGCGGAAGTATCTGATCATCATTTCCTGAATAGATATCGATACATCCATCAGCCAGATGTGCAAGCTCTGCAACCTGAGATATATTTCCTGAAGCTTCCTTAATAGCTACTACGTTCTTTATCTCCTTTGCCATCTTTACTGCAGTTGCAGGAAGGATGTTGCAGCCGGTTCTGCTTGGAACATTGTAAACGATAATAGGTGTATCAATAGCTTCTGAAACCTTCTCATAATGCTTGAAAAGTCCGCCCTGTGTACACTTATTATAATAAGGTGTAACCATAAGAAGTCCGTCAACTCCGCACTTCTCAGCTTCCTTTGAAAGCTCGATTGCAGTCATAGTATCATTTGAACCTGTTCCTGCGATTACAGGAATACGTCCGTTAGCCTGCTCTGCAACAACCTCGATACACTCGAGATGCTCCTCAACTGACATAGTGGCAGACTCACCTGATGTACCACAAACTATTATCGCATCAGTCTTATGCTCTACATGAAAATCAACAAGCTTTCTCAGCTGTCCATAGTCTACCTGATAGTTCTCATCAAATGGTGTAACAAGTGCAACACCTGATCCCTTAAAAATTGCCATAACTTTCGTCCTCCTCTGACATTTGTTTTAATTTTGTTAGGCCCCTCCATAAAAAAGAAAAGGACCAAAACGGAGGTTTCGGTCCATAGAATTATCTCTATACCGTAGCACTCCATCCTAAACTCAAGGATGACAGTCCATGAACTATTAATCCATGTCCCAGCTCATGATCGTTCTGGAAGACCACTGCTTCGGCGAATCATCCTTTCCTGAATCATCATCTGAGCCAGCCTCATCAGATACAGTACTAATAATCATCGCATCCTCTACATTCTTTTAAAGGATAACACCCGAAGTTAACACTGTCAAGCAATCATTAGCTTTTGATGTTATAAATCACAAGTTATATATGCCACAAAGAAGACAAATGTGATATATTATGATGTGAATTAACAGAGGTCTAATGCTATGGATAGTTTTTCAAATTATTACAACACTATAGAGACGCCGGACTATACAGTCCATTTCACAAAGCAAGGCAGTGGTTATAACGCCCGTTTTTCATATAACGGACGTTTTTATGACGTTGTATTAAATGACGAGTATGAATACGAAAAAACTATCAAACTTATGAGTAAAAACAAGATTACCATAGAAGAAGATCCTGCAAGACCAAAGTTTGCAAAGATAAGCACCATACTGATGCCCCGCTACAACAAAAGAAATCCGGTCGTGAGGATAATAGCTATTCTCATCGGTCTGGGGCTTATTGCCTTTTCCTGTCTTTTGTTATATCAGGGATACCGGGAGATGGAAAGTAAGCACTTTACCGATATCACATCCGATGCCGGTCTTACCTGTTTTTTCCTCGGTGTTATCTATGCAGGAATATCACTTATCAGATATGCCTTCGAAAGATTTGTTTATATCTTTCTAAACTTTCTTGGAATACTTGTCGCCTCCTTTGGCTTCTGCGAACTATTCTTCGTCTTAGAGGCTGTCGCAAACAAAAAGGAGTCCATCGGCGATGGAATCGGTTCCAGCATTGTATTCTTCCTGATAGTATTCCTGGGGATTTTTCTTATTGCATGCAGTCACTTCAAAAAGAAAAAAGCAGAAGTGATAGTAAAAAGAACGCCTATCCTGCCTCCGCAGGAGGATATAGAAAGGCTGTATAATATAATACTCGAAAAAAGCAAAGCACTTGCTCTTATACTTGATAAAGACGAAAAGATAGCTACGTATACAGGAAGCCGTGCAGGAGGAGTTCCATACGAAGACGGAACTAAGCTCCCACCTATTTCTCCACTTGACGGTCGTCCTCTGACTTTTATCTTCCAGATCAATCTAAGCGAAGTGCATGCTGATTCTGTGCTTCCGAAATCAGGAATCCTGGAGTTTTTTATCGATGAAAATGCAGATTACACGAAGTCCGAATTAAAGCCTCTTTACTACCCTGGCATAAATGAGATGCTGATAGGCGATACAAAGTACAGCAAGCCACTTCGAATTATTCCACAGGAAATCGCCGCAGTAGATAACTACGGTCCTTACAATATGGAATATGTATTTGATACAGCACGTGAAATGGGCATATATCTAAACGATGACCTGGATTACTTTGATCTCTTTAAGAATCTATCCGGCGGCATAAACGAGGCCTGCTATCTGCTTGGGCCTGTTAAGCTTGCGCCGCCGAGAACTGAAGCTCTAAACCTTGGCGACAGACGAATCGATCAGCCCCTGCTCACACTCGATATGGATGCTATGATAATAGACGAGCTGCTCGCAAATTCACCTGACATAGACTACGTTGATATGCAGCTTTATACGAGCACCTACAACATAAATCATCTTGAGGAACCGATTCCGCAGGATTTTGTCACGATGCACTCCTCGGATTTCAATTATTATAATTAACGCGAATATCTTTTCTAACTAATCACAGTAAAAACAGCGACAGAAAACCTCGTTTTCTGTCGCTGCTTTTTTATCTGTCATCTACAGACACCTATCATCTACACACTCCGTCGGCGTCGATCCACCAGCCATCAACATACTGACCGGTCACCATATAGCCCGAGCTGTTAAAGTAATACCAGCAGCCATCGATTTTAAGCCACTTATTTGACGGCCACCAGCCGGATATATCTTCAACCCACCAGCCTTGGGAGTTCGACTTCCAGCTAAGGAGGTACTTGTCATCCCAGGAGCCGTCACTGTTGAACCAGTAACCATTATAATACTCATTAGATGCCATATATCCATCCGGCTTGAAGTAGTACCAGACTCCATCTATCTTTTGCCAGGATGCACTCGGATACCATCCACTAGTATCCTCAACCCACCAGCCTGTCTGATTACTACACCACATAAGCCTTCCCGGGTAGGTCTTATTTCCATTCGCATCGTACCATATTCCATTTACCCATTCATTCCTGTAGGTCTTTTCCTCCTCCTTTTTTTCCGGAGTAAGCTTAGGAATAACCTGCTGTTTTACGATTATGGCACCACATACAGAGCAGTGCTTTCCGGCTGTAAGCCCGGTTTTTGTAGTAGTCGGATCCACTGCCTTATCTATCACTTCTACGTGAGCAGTCTTCGGAAGTATTTCTTCCTCTTCCTCTTTACAAACTGAACACCTCTTAAGAATCCTTCCTTCTTTTTGACAGGTAGCCTTCTTTTCCTCTACGACTGTCCATTTATGTCCGGTTGCAGGATCAATTTTCTGTGGTACCAGAATTTCACCGCATATAGAACATTTCTTACCTTCAGTTCTTCCATCCACCGTACAGGTCTTTTCCACTGCCGGGATTGTTTCCTCAACATGCTGACATTCAGGTGCATCTGGATCGTCTGATGTTTCGGATATTGCCTTAATAACAGGGGTTCCTGTATTCCATGCTTTTAAGCCCGTCAGTCTGTAACCAACATAAAGGGTATCATCCTCTATATAATCAATAGTTCCAAGCTTTCCGATATCCGCCGCATCCTTATGATGCATCAGATAGATGCTGCTTCCTGTTTTGAGCTTGACACATACAGCATATCTCTCGCCCCTTACAAACTCAGCCGGTTCTGACAGGTCATACTCCTCATAACCGTCATAGGTGCTTTTGCACTCTGTTACGCTCTGCTCAACATAATCGACAAGACAGCCGTCAACAACCTTTGGTTCATAATTCATTATTGATATCGTAAACTCAGCATTTGCACTTGCTCCGACACCAACCTTCTTTATATATTCCATTCCACCGTTATTCGAACCATCGGCAGTAAAAAATGTAAGAAAATACATATCGTTCGAAGCTCCGCCTGACGGATAGATTGCCTCACAGCAGTCCACACCATCGTACTGATAAACATGCTCATTTGAATAAGCCTTTTCCAGCTCATAGCAGACAGCATCAGCAGAGTCTGATGTGTTATAGTAGCTAAGCCATACATATCCGTCATGCTGCGAATTGGTACCCCAGGAGTTCTTTACAAGCCACGCACCATCTCCCGGCGGCTGATAATTAAAGTTCTGTCTTGGATAATTATCATCCCATCCAACTATCTCTATTCCATGATTCGGCGACTTAGAAACACAGTCCGGATTATAATATGTCTTGGTACCATCAACTATTTTGAAATACTTACTTTGATAGCTTGACGAATTTACGGTCTGATCACAATAAAAGTCTGCAGCAGCTCCACCGAACTTATAAACCATTTTTTTAACATTGTCGCTGTTTGCCATATCGAAGTTACATCTGTACATTCGCTTGATTCTGTAATCCTTCGAGAAACAATAGGACTGATCTATTGCGTAGCTGCTATTTCTTGCTGACATTCTATAATCATCTCCGTTTTCTCCGAAAGGAATAACTCCATTGGTAAGCTGCCAGCCTTCATAAATGATCGAACCGCCCTTATTCATCATAGTAGTAAAATTGGTCGTAGGGGTATTAGCACTATCAGCACTTATATAGTTTCTGTCATACAGTATTCGGCCTCTCGGATCCAGATTCTCGTTATACATAAAGTATACTGTATGCAGCTCAGAGAGATCGATAGAATCATCAGCAAAACCACTCTTAATAAGAGAGGTTTCAAGAGCCGCATTAGTCGAAAATGCCCAGCAGCTTCCGAATTCACCCTGGTTCTTAACAGATGTAACTAAGCCATATTTTCTCGCATCATAAGAGCTGGGAAGTCCCCCACTTCTGAGAATTCCCTTTTCCGGGCTATCCTGACGCGGACTGTCATAATCGCTATCACAAGGAATAAGACCCATACCATAGGTTTCAGGTTCCTCCTCCGCTCTTACAGTTGTCGAGAAGGAAGCCGCTACCATAGCACCGGCCAGGAGAGTTCCCAGTATTTTTTTCCTCAAATTATTTTTCTTCAAATTATTTTTCTTCAAATATCTTTTCTCAGACACATTTTTCTGTGTTTTATTTTTTCTCAATATCTAAATCCTCTTTACT
>CACYJP010000079.1 GCA_902774725.1 uncultured Lachnospiraceae bacterium | reverse complement strand
GGACAGAAGCGTTCTGCATTGCAGAACCAAGACTTGCAATGCAAGTCTTGCATATCACGAAGTGATATGGCTCGAGCGATGCCGAGAAATGTGTGCAAACACCGCTTATTTTTGACAACTCAGGCGCCGTCCGTTGTTTAATCCGTTAGTCCGTAAAACAGAACTTATCAATTCCATTTGCAATCCCATCCACCATTTTATCCTGGAACGCAGGATCGGCCATCAGCGCATCCTCGTTCGGATTGGTCATGAATCCCATCTCAAGAAGTGTGGTAGGAACATTCGACCAGTTATTTCCAGTCATTGTATCGGTCTCCCAGACACTTCTGCTTGAAAGACCTGTTGCAGCTACGTACTCATTTAATACGCAGTCGGTAAGCCTGCGGCTTTCGCTATACATTCCCGGCACGTAAGGATTTGAAGATGTTATACATATTCCCATCGCACCTGCAGCCGATGAGCTTTCTGAACCATCAGCATGGATTCGGAGGAATACATCCGCTCCGGCATTATTGGCTATCTGTGCTCTTTCCGAGCATGATATTCCTGTATAATTATCCGGTCTGGTAAGTATTACAGTGTAGCCTCTTTCTTCAAGAACAGCCTGGAGCTTAAGTGCTATCTGCATATTTAACTCATACTCTGTAAGTCCTGAGGTTGAGCCTCTAGTTCCGGCCGAATCAGCAGCCTTTTGTTCCGACGTAGTCGGCTCCTCAGTTGTCACTTCCTCAGTAGATTTAGCCTCTTCATTTTTAGCCCTTGCATCCTGCGAAGATGCCGTATCAGGTGTAGCCTTCATTGCTTCAGGAGTTGCTTCTTCAGGAGTTGCCACCTCAGCCTCAGTCACTTCCTCAGTAGTCATTATACGAGTAGCACCTTCGTGACTCTCCTTCTTCCCACACCCTGCTATCATAACCGCCAAAAGGCATGCTAACAATATTACTAGTTTTCTTCTCATAATTTTTCCTTTTATATACGACAGGCGCCGTCCGTTTAATCCCTATACTTATCCAACAGCATTACATTTGCCGTCTCCACGCTATTAAACAGCTTCTTAACCTTCTCCTGCTCGCCGCTATATGGTGTATACCAGCTGAACTGAGAATAGTATTTCTGGATTGATTCTGTCTGGAAGATATATCCATGTCTAGCATATATCTCATTTATAGCATCCTGGATTTCATCCTGAGTCATTGCTTTAACCTCTGCCTCAGTCAGATAACGTGTATTGCTGTCAGGAATAACCATTCCGTCTTCAGGGTTTGATGACGCTGCACTACCTGATGATGCTACAGGCTTAACAGATGTATCAATCACCTCTTCTACGTTGTACTCTGCAGTAGCATTATCTACGCAATTCTTCTTTACGTCTGCGATGGACTCGTAGCCCCAGAAGGTAATTGTGTAGTCTGAGCCCCACTTATCAGATACATTGGTATTGAGCTCAAGCTCTTCTGTTGTGTCATCAGAATTATTTACGTCCACAACTGAGCTTCCGCTTCCATCAAGCTCCACATCATAAAATGTAGTTACTGCGTAGTAGCCATAGTTACCTACGTAGTTTGTTCTATCTACTGCAATGTCAAGGTCTGTGCTGACTGCATAAACCATAACAACTCTGTTTCTGTCATTCGCTCCTGCATCCGGCTTCTCAGTGAGGAGATAATAGCCTGCATAATCATAGCGAGGATTTTCTGCCTCGTATGGTATATCATTTTCTGCATTGCTCTTCGCCCTGGTCTTCATACTTTCAAGTGCTTCGTTAGATATCTGAGCTGAAGAAGTAACATAGGATGAAAGACCTGAAACCTCATACTCCTTTGAAAGTGCGTCAGGTATCTTTCCGGTTTCGTCTACACACTCCTCTATGTCCGAATCATCGACATCAAAGGTTACGACTATCTTGTCTCCATTGTTAAGTCCCTCAGTCTTGTCTGCACTTAAGCTCCAGTATTCAACCGGATCCATATCATTATTGTTGTTGATATAAACTGTTCCATTCGGAGCTGAACCTTCAAATACAACTTCAATGCTTGCAAATGCGTCAAATGTTTCAGCGTCCTTCAGGTCCTTAACTGTAAAGTCGATGTCCTCATACTCTAATTCAACCTTGATCTCAGCTTTGACGCCCTCTTCATCTATATTCCACTTATATTTTATCTTATCTCCATTTGAGAGATTGGCATCATTATCAAGTGAGCCCTTTATATACTTCTCAAGCAGCAGCTCAGCGGCTGATGTGTACTCGCTGTTCTGCTCAGCCTTATCGCTCTTAAACTTGAGTTTATTCTCATAGTCATCATAGAACTTATCTTCATCGAAAATAGCCTGAGCTTTTCCGATTGAATTATAACCATCACACTCTATCGTGATATAGTCATTCAGATCGATGGTAGGCGTTCTGAACATAAGCACAAGAAGTATTGCTACTCCAAGTCCTATAATAAGTGTTGCGAGAATGGACGCTATTATTATATTTCTTTTTGTTCTTGCCTTCTGTTCAGGAGTCTTTTCCTTTTTCGGCGGTTTCACAGGCTGCATGCCCATCTGTTGAAACTGCTGGCCCTGCATCCCCATCTGCTGGAATTGCTGACCGCCCTGCTGGAACTGCTGGCCGCCCTGCTGAAACTGTTGTCCCTGTGGATTTGTATCACCTGTTGGATTAAGTCTTACCGGTGATCCACAGTAAGTACAAAACATCTGATTATCCGGAATCTGTTGTCCGCATTTCTCACAAAACATACTAAACTACCCCCTCTTATATATTAGCTCTCACCCATAGGTCATATGTTAGCTCTCACCCATAGGCACATATATTATCTCTCATCCATAGGTACATAAGTTCTATGCTTACCAACGTACTTATACGCAGGTCTGATAATCTTACCTTTGTTTGCAAGCTCTTCGATTCTGTGAGCTGACCAGCCCGGGATACGAGCTATCGCAAACATAGGAGTGAAGAGTTCTACAGGAATTTTGAGAACAGAATAAACAAAGCCACTGTAGAGATCGACATTTGCACAAACAGGCTTATGAACATTTCTGTAGTTACTGATAAGATCCTTTGCAACTCTTTCGATTCTGTCGTAGAGTTCAAACTCCTTCATATAGCCCTCTGCCTCTGAGAGTCTCTTTGCATACTCCTTGAGGATCTCCGCTCTCGGATCAGATATTGTATAGATCGCGTGACCCATTCCATAGATAAGTCCGGCCTTGTCGAACACCTCTTTCTTCAGTACCTTCTCGAGATATACTCTTACCTCTTCATCACTTTCGGTGTTTGCTACATTTGCCTTAAGATCTGCAACCATCTGCTGAACCTTCAGGTTTGCACCACCGTGTCGAGGACCCTTGAGTGAACCAAGTGAACCTGCAACTGTAGAGTATGTATCTGTTCCTGTTGTCGAGATAACGTGTGTGGTAAAGGTTGAGTTGTTACCACCACCGTGCTCTGCGTGAACAACGAGACAGATATCGAGAACCTGTGCTTCAAGCTCTGTAAATGTAGGATCCGGTCTGAGGAGTCTGAGTATATTTTCAGCAGTCGAAAGCTCCGGCTTAGGTCTGTGAATGATCAGACTGGAATCCATGAATTTGTGTCTGTAGCTCTGATAGCCATAGGCAGCAATAACAGGAAATCTCGCTATAAGGCTGAGCGACTGTGTCATCACGTGGCTGATGCTGATGTTGTCCGGATCATAATCATAGGAATAAAGTGTAAGTACACATCTCTCGAGTATGTTCATGATGTTTTTGCTCGGACTCTTCATGATGATATCTCTGTTAAAGTTCTCCGGAAGCGGTCTGAGTGTTCCCAATATTTCCATAAACTTCTCAAGCTGCCTCTTTGACGGAAGCTCGCCATATAAAAGGAGAAATATCGTTTCCTCAAATCCATGCTTGCTTCCTTCAAAACCCTTTACAAGTTCCCTTATGCTGTAGCCCTGATAATAGAGCTCGCCCGGTATAGGAGTTCTCACGCCGTCCTTTTCCTTAAAACCGGATACATCTGATATCTCAGTAAGTCCGGTCAGAACGCCTCGTCCATCTGAATCTCTGAGTCCACGTTTTACATCATACTTCTGATAAAGTGACTGATCTATTTTACCTGACTCATCATATCCCTTTAGATATTCATTTACTATCTTATCTAACTCTTCGAATGAATACATCTTAATACTCCTCTACCGATTAATTTTTGCACTATTTCTTTTTGTCAAAATCTACATCGATTATATACTTGTCAAATGCATTTATAACCTTTGTATCTCCAAACATAGTTTCTCTCTTAAACTCCCTGCCGTAATTCATATGGACATGACCATGTATGAAAAGCTTTGGCTTTCTTTTTCTAAGAAGCTTTAAGAAACATTTGAAGCCCTGATGAGGCAGATCTGAACCATCATTAAGCCCCTTCGCAGGAGCATGCGTAAGCAGTATATCAATACCTCTGTTCATCATAAGCTTTCTTTTCATTTTGACTATACGCATGAACATATCGAACTCGGAATACTGATAGGTACCGTAGTTGTAATTCATGCTTCCGCCAAGCCCCATTATTCTGACACCTTTATAGGTGTAGATCGTGTCATCCACACAAATGCACCCTTCAGGCGGTTTTGTTTTGTAGCCTTTATCATGATTTCCAGGTACGTAAACGACAGGACACTTTGCCATAGTAGCCAGAAACTCTAGATAAGCAGCTTCCAGGTCACCAGCGGAAACTATAAGATCTATATCCTCTAATTTTGATTTTTCATAATAGTCCCACAGATACTTTGACTCAACGTCAGCTATCGCAAGTATCCTCATCTTCCTTCTCCTCTTTGCGAATTCCTCTCATTTCAACGATAGGCTTTGCCTTTTCACTCAGCTCATCTATATCAGGAATATCACCTACAATGTTATCAACCAGCCAGTTCATCATCATGATCTCATCTGTCTCAAGCCTCTGACCATTTTCAACTCTCAGCTTTCCGCCCTGAGAATAAATCTCTCCCTGGAACGGAGAAAACTCATCTTTAATGATCAGACTCTTAAATACATCAACCAGCTTCTCTGTTTCTGAAGGAACCTTGTCCGAAAAAAGGATATCTATTACCCCTGCGGAAAAACCCCACCAATAGTTTATTGGCTTGCTCTCATCTCTGTTATCGGTACTGTTCCATTTACCATTCATTATTATATTTACGATTCTTTCATACATAACTCCCCAGTTGTATGCAGTCATCGTAAAGCTCACAGGCTCGCCGTCCTTCAGCTTGTAAAGTCCGAATTTTCTCGAAGCCTTGTTCGGAATGATCATCTCTTTGTCGGAAATGAAATCAATTCCTTCTTTTTCAAACGCCTTATAGATATCATTTTCATTTCTGTTTTCTTTAACAGTCGACCACTTGAGGTAAACCTTTGCAGCCGGATTGACCATCTTGGCGCCAATCGCAAATGCGTTGATATTTGCTGTAATACCTACTATCGGATAGTCGGCTATGTAACCGATCTTGTTTGTCTCGGTAAGTGCACCGGCAACCATACCGGACAGGAACTTTGCTTCGAAAAGTCGCGCGTAGTAGGTTCTTATATATCTGTGCGAAGTATTCAGCGAACAGTTAAGTATCTTCACATCCGGATACTTGATCGCGCACTTCAGACTGGCCGAAACCATTGTCGTAGTTGTTGTAAATATAACCTCGACATGCTGGGTCTCGATCAGATCCTCCATCGCAGCCATCAGTTCATCCTCCGAGCTGGAGGTTGTTATTTTAAGCGTGACAACCTTGTCACCGAAAACTTCCTTTATATGATTTCGTCCTAGCTCATGCGAATATATCCAGTCTGACTGGTTCGGATCACTTCCATAGAGAAATGCAATCTTCAGCGGCTTTGACTCGCTATAAGCAGGATTAAATGAAGCCGCAAGCTGTTCGAACAGATTCTTCTTTGAATCATCCGGTGGATCAAGCGAAACATCTACGCTGTACTCTTCATTTACAACAAGAAACTCCTGCCACATGGCAGTTATCTCTTTTTCTATCTCTTCTATTCCCATCTCGCATACTGCGTCAAAGGATTTTAATTCGATGAATACGATAAATGCATCACCGGTTGTCATTTTCTTTAGCTCATCTCCACCACGTTTTTTGAACGCAGTAGCAAATCTACGATATGCAGCCTTGAGCTCAAGTATTGTCTCATCACTCCATATCTTAGAGTCAATTGATCTTATGGCGGTTCCACTTCCGTCCGCAGAATCCTCAGCGGTGCTTATCTGAGACATAGTAGTTTTAGCCTCAAGCTCTCCACCATACTTCTTACTGACGCGAACCTGTTCCATAAGACGGCTGTAGCCACCCTGATTAGAAAACCAGATAAAATTCACACCGGTTTTCCTGTTGAAGTCCATGAATTCATAGTATATCTTTATTTCTTCATCATCTGTAAGCTTCGGAACCTTCCTGGTTACAAACGCCGGAACAGAGTCAGCCTCAAAGAACTTAAGTACACTTACTCTCTTGTTTCCCTCAACTACATAATAATAATTAAGATACTCATAAACCTTGATAGGATCTCTTATTCCTTCGTCCAGATGCGCATCGCAAAGGTTCGACCATTTGGTTCCAAACTCCGTCTTCTCACCCATAAGCGGCATGAAGTTTGAAGCAAAGGCCTGGGTTCTTCCGGAGGTGGAGGTACCCACAACTCTATCAAGGGGGATATCTACAAGACCAAGACTTACGTCACTTACTATATCCTCCTTCTTTACGATGTCATCAAGAACAGGCAGGTACGGATACCTACCCTGTGATACTTCTTTCTTATAGGCTTTTGCACCCATTTTTCTGGCTTTTTCATACAGCTCTATTGACATATAAACACCTTTTTTCTTACTGTCTGCTGATTCCTGACTTTCTTGCTTCATCGGCAACTGCCTTTGCAACTGCCTTTGCAACCTTTTCATTAAATGCATCAGGGATGATGTAATCCTCTGAAAGCTCTTCGTCTTTAACTATCGAAGCAATAGCTCTTGCAGCGGCTTCCTTCATTGGCTCTGTAATAGCTGTTGCTCTTGCATCCAGAGCACCTCTGAAGATTCCAGGGAATACAAGTACGTTGTTGATCTGGTTAGGGAAATCAGAACGGCCTGTAGCTACAATTCTGGCTCCACCCTCTTTTGCTTCGTCCGGCATGATCTCCGGTACAGGATTTGCCATAGCGAAAATGATCGAATCTGTTGCCATGGTACGTACCATATCAGCTGTTACAAGTCCCGGAGCAGATACTCCGATAAATACATCCTTGCCCTTTATTACATCCGCAAGGCTGCCTGACTCCTTGTTCTTATTTGTTACAGCAGCTATCTCCTGCTTTGCTGAATTAAGTCTTGGGTCTCCATCAACAAGAGCGCCATGTCTATCGACAAGAACTACATTTCCTATTCCGAAGCTCTGAAGGAGCTTGCAGATGGAAATACCTGCTGAACCGGCACCACTGATTACTGCGCTGATATCCTCCCACTTCTTGCCAACGATCTTAAGTGCATTTGTAAGACCTGCAGCAACAACGATCGCTGTTCCGTGCTGATCATCGTGAAATACAGGGATATCGAGCTCTTCCTTAAGTCTTCTCTCTATCTCAAAGCATCTCGGTGCAGATATATCCTCGAGGTTGATTCCTCCGAAGGAAGGAGCAAGTCTCTTAACTGTCTCGATTATTTCCTCTGTATCCTTTGTGTCTATGCAGATAGGAAATGCATCAACATTTCCGAACTTTTTGAAAAGAACTGATTTTCCTTCCATTACAGGGATGGCAGCGAGAGGACCTATATCTCCGAGTCCGAGAACTGCAGTTCCGTCTGAAACAACGGCAACTGTGTTTGCCTTAAGTGTATACTTGTATGCATCGTCAGGGTTTTCTGCGATCTTACGGCATGGCTCTGCTACACCCGGGGTATATGCGGTAGACAGATCATCCTTTGTCTCAAGTCCAACCTTGAGTGCAACCTCAAGCTTTCCCTGATTTTCCTCATGCATCTTTAAGCTTGCTTCATTGTAGTCCATTTTATTTTCCTCCTGGTATATGATATATGTTGTTTTTTCCTTATGATATATATTGCTTTTTATTCTATGATATGTGTTGTTTTATATGTTTAGTTTTATATTGTTTTATAAGTTTAGTTTTATATTGTTCTATATGCTTAGTTTTTTTTATTTTATGTTTTGTTTTATGTTTTTTTGTTATGTGTTTAGAGTTACCTGGTTGTGGTTTAAAGCATGTCAAGAATTGATAACTGCTTTCCAACCGTCTTGTTCTCGTACTGACGCTTCCACGCCTTTATTCTTCGCGTGTCATAAAGCAGTCCCTTTTCCTCACAGAACTGGTTGAATTTTTTGAGCAGTGCTCTCTGATTTCTCGCCGGAAGCTCACCGCTCTCTGTATATTCCTGACAGAATTTCTTGTATTCTTCAGGAAATCTAGTCCTAAATTCTATGTAGAAAAAGCTCCTTACAGACTTCTTGACAGCCAGTCTCAGGTCCATAAGGTCAACCCCAAGTATATCATATTCGGCAAGACACTGCACTAACTCTGTTATCTCAGCCTCTTCGTCATTTACAAATGGGATGATAGGATACATCGTAACGAGAACATCTATTCCTTCTCGTCTCAGCTCCCTGATCAGCTCAAGTCGTTCCTTCGCACTTAGCGTTTCCTCTCCGTCCAGCTTCGAAAGCTTCGCATCATCAAGAGTTGCAAGCGGGATATCGACAACACATTTTGTCTTTGCACTGATACCCTTCAGCACATCAACATCTCTCATGATGAGCTTTCGCTTCGTCGAAAGAATAACACCATGGTCATTATTCTCGATCACCTTGAGGCACTCTCTTGTAAGCGAGAGCTTATCCTCAAGTTCATTATATGGATCGCCGAGGTTGCCCATAAGGATCATCCCCTTTGAGCGTCGGTTCTTGAGTGCCACCGAAAGAAGCTCGGGTGCGTCCTTCTTCACGCCGATATCCATCGGCTCACCGCCCGGCACCTCCGTGAGGAGAATGCTGTTTTCCGTTCTGCCACGATATACATTTAGACCATTCTGCGGTGTAAGTATATTTCTGCTTTCTATTATGTACATGTTTATCCTCTTAGAATTATCATAAGATTTAATCTAGATGAAATCAAAGCTCTGCTGCTCGTAATCGAGCTCCTTATACTCAAGCTCCTCGCCCTTTGTCTTGCTGCTGAAGCTTACGACAACGGTTGTTGTTCTGTTACCTGTCATCTGCTGTCCGAGGACGTAGTTGATGTCGAACCTTCCTGTGATCTCAGGTGTCGCACCACGTGCAGGAACTATGAGCTGGCAGGAATTTTCTTCCAGAAGCTTAAAGATAGGCTCCCAGATATAGATATCCTTTGCCGCTCCGAACGGGTTATCGATAAAGAGCGTTTTTGATCTCGATGCGGATGATGTTGTCGCATACATTCCCGAGATGTAATTGATTATGGAAATAAGGAACTGTATGTAAATACCCTGTGACTGTCCTGTACTTCCGACCGCTTCCTCGTATCTCAGATAACGGCTCTGCTCTCTTATTCTCTCACGCTTGTATAGAAGGAGCTTTATCTTCGACATATCTGTTACGATAACGGAGAAGAGCTTCTTCATCGCAAGACAGCTGTTCAGATACTTCTGACGCTCACTGTCATTTTCCTTCTTATCTACCTCTTCTACTATCCTGTCGATGTACTCTGACATCCTGTCTTTTATGAATTCATCCTTAACGTATGGGATAGTCAGACGGATCATCTGTATCTTCTGATTATCCATCGTTATCTCTGAAAGTCTGGTAAGCTTATCCAGCTCTGAACGTACGTCGAGACATCTCTCCACGCACTGATCCACGAAGTTATCCTTCAGCTGCTCCATACTTACGAGACTCTTCTCGATTCTGTTCTTCTCAAGAACGATAATCTCAACTACATCACCAAGCTTCTTAAGAAGAGTGCTTGATTCGTTCTTGTTTGATGGGATGATGACGTCGTCTCTGATAGAAGCGGCAAGCTCTGCTACTCCCATCTGACTGAGCGTATCGTATACCATCATCTTGACCTTCAGCATATCAGCCTTAGCCCTGTCGATACTCTTGGCGAGCTTATCATAGCCGAGGATCATTCCCTCGAATCTCTCTCTTATATCGCCGGCATCCTCAATCGGATTCAGTTCATTTGTATCGATCGCACTTTCTGTAACTATCCTTGATGCAAGTCTCAGAAGGTCATCATTATTTCTTGCAGCCTTGTCAAAGCTTCTCAGCTCTGCTTCAACGCTTGCAAGCTCAGCCTTCTGCTTATCGTAAAGATTCTTAACTGAATCGAGTGATTTCTGAACGTCTTCTTTATATTTATCCTCAAGC
>CACYJP010000078.1 GCA_902774725.1 uncultured Lachnospiraceae bacterium | reverse complement strand
GACCAAATCATAAATAAAAGACCAGTCTATAGCCCTATCTATAAGGCGCAAGAGATGGTCTTGTGGTACTAAGTCATCCATACAGAACATTTGAATCTGTTCTCTTTTTTTATCAGTATTCTGTGTCATCATAGGCGGCAAACCTCCTTAAAATGATACCATAATTATACCATAAAAAAGCCGATAAAGCCAGTAAATATAAGGGGTTTCAGCCTTTTGACATAGAAAAATCAGGGGCGATGCCCCTGACTTTGTCTACAGTCTGAAAGGAGCAATGTGCTCCTTTTCCTTTATAGTTACATATCTTTTAAAACAGAGTTTTGGTTACGTCCACCAAAAATAAAACGTAATACAATTATTCTTTTCTTTTCCTCAACTTCTTAATTGCAGACTCGCCTTTTACTATTCTTCCTGATTCATAATCAGAAATACCTTCATTCACTTGGCTTGCTTCAACCATTTGTTTAAGAGTTCTTTCATAGCACTCAAGATTCATTACCACTAGCCTACCATAACCATTTTTTGTAACAAACACAGGCTCATTGGTCTCATCACAGAGCCTTTCTATTTCAACTGTATTTTTTAAATCTCTCATTGGAACTATCTGCATTTTTTCGGCCTCCTTTGTGACTAAATTATATATTATATTTAGCCACACTTCAAGTTCCTTATGCACTAACCGCCAGCCTTCTTTCACTTGCCATACCTACAGCGTTTATCAGCTGCAGGACTCTTGCGGTATTGTATCTCTCTTCACGTCTCTTCATCGCAGCATATTCATTCTTCTGTTTCTTAGTTCTCCTTGGCATATTCTCTACATTCTCGATCAGATGTGCACGGTAATCATCATGCCTCCTGATATAAATCATAAGACTCATTATTGTATGTGATAGCTTCGCATCCTTTTGAAAATGATAATCCGCATCTTCATACTTGAGGACATTCAGATCTGTCGGCATCGTATTGCCATGATATAACGCGAACTCATCCCACTCCCTGAGATATGCTATCTTCCAATAAGCTATATCCGAAATAACATACAGCTTGTCACCGATCAGCTCGAAGATGAGGCCATTCTCCATCGCATACCCATCAATGAATATATACTCATCCCTGAACTTCTTCATCATAGTTTTACTTTCATTCATCATAGTATTACTCTCATTCATCATAGTAGCGCCCTCCTTCATAAAAATTATTCACTCTAGTTTTTTAACTAATTCCAGTTTAACAAAAGGTCTGTCCCCTTTTCGGGACAGACCTCTGGGCACCTGGCAATTTTGATGTTTAGGCGCATTTATTATTTGAATGTATCACCATCTGCATATAAGCTTTCTTCTGTTTTTCGGATAAAACCAGGAACTGATAATAGAAGAGCTTGAGTAGTATTTCTTCTGATGTTTTTATACCAAGGTTTCTGAATCTGAGCAGCTGTCTTTTGCTTGTCTCGTCCCCCTTAGTTTCCACACCATTAACAAGATCGCCCAAGGTATAGATGTTGTTTCTTCTGAGACAGTTGTATGCTCTCTGGCTTAAATCAAGGACATCAACGCCCTGCTCCATCTGTTCATTAGTAAACATCACTTGAAAATGAAAAAGCTTTTTATTCACAAGAAGTATTTCCTCGATTGAAGTTCCATCGAGATATCTATTCATCTCTCTCATTACTTTTTCATTTATTATTTTTCCGTCTTTCTCTGTCATAGTCGACACCTCCAAATGTATCTTTCACTATTTCTTTCACACCATGGCAGCCAATAGTTTTGATCTTATCATCAAACTTCTCGCTTACCTTTTTTGCGAGATACTTTAGTTCTGATACATCAGGAGCTACAGCAGTAGCATGTATACGATTCTTTCCGGTCATCACATAAAGCTCAGTCACATAACCGCTTCGATTCAGATACTCAAATATATCCTCGTAGTCATCATCTACTGTAGTTATTTCCATGAGCATCTTTACATTTTCCTTGCGGTAAATAATCGCTTTATAACCGCGTATGATTCCCGCCTCTTCCAGCTTCTCCACGCGCTTCTTAACCGCTACACGCGATATTCCGATCTGATCGCCGATCTCGGTAAAGCTCATGCGACCGTTCTTTCTTAAAAGCCTGAGTATGTCCTTATTTGTATCATCCATAAGTATCCTCTCTTCATACTTTTACAGTATGACATGTATCAGTGTCGACTCTGATTGATTTGATTATACTTATGGATGACACAGAATTCAACCGGCCAGGTTACGAAACGTAACCACTTATATCTCAACCTTCCCCGCCAGGATGTCTTTATAGTCCGCCAGGTTTTTCCTGAGCAGGTTCGGTGTGTCGAGCTCGTATGGGCACTTTGTTTTGCAAAGTCCGCAGTCGATGCATTCTTCGATCTTCATCATAAGTCCCTGCCACTCTTCGGAAAGGAAGTTCTGCGATGGAGAACGCCTGATGAGCTGTGACATTCTTGCGCAGTTGTTGATCTGAATTCCAACAGTACATGGCATACAGTAGCCGCAGCCACGGCAGAAGTCACCCATCAGATTCTTCCTGTCTTCTTTGATAAATGCATCGATCTCGTCAGTCATCTGAACATCCTTCTCAAAGAAGCTGAGCCACTCGCTAAGCTCTTCTTCTCTCTGGATTCCCCAAAGTGGAAGTGCATTATACTGACTCATAAATGCCATACAAGCGGTGCTGTCTGTAAGGAGTCCGCCTGAAAGTCCTTTCATTGCAAGGAAGCCCATATCGGCTGCTTCCGCAGCTTTAACAAGTGCGATATCACGCTCAGTTGCGAGGTAGCAGAATGGGAACTGAAGTGTCTCATAAAGTCCACTCTGAACTATCTCCTCTGCCACGCCGATCAGGTGTGCAGTGATTCCGATATGTCTTATCTTCCCCTGCTTCTTCGCCTCAACCATCGCCTCGTACATTCCCGTACCATCGCCAGGTTTGTAGCATTGCTGAACGCAGTGGAACTGATATATATCCAGATAGTCCGTCTTCAGATTTGTAAGCGTGGTCTCCAGATCTTCCCAAAACTTCTCCGGAGTTTTAGCCTGAGTCTTTGAGGATATATATATCTTCTCGCGCATTCCCGGAATCGTTCCGAACGCCTCTCCCATCTTCTCTTCGCTATCGGTATAAGCACGCGCGGTATCGAAGAATCTCATTCCTCCCTCATATGCTCCACGCAGAAGCTTTACAGCCATATCCATATCAACTCGCTGAATCGGCAGCGCGCCGAATGCATTCTGTGGAACCTTAATTCCGGTTTTCCCGAGTACTATTTCTCTCATAATCAAAACTCCTTTAAATACTACTTCTCATACAAACCCAATCATATGGTATCAATCATCTGATATCATTCAAACACTTATATGATGCCACTTAGTTACTATACGAAAAAGAAATAAACTGCATGCAAAATGCTTTATTTTAAACTGCATGCGAAATGCTTTTTACACTTCCACCGAATCACTTTAGTTAATCTCTGTCTCAATCAGCTCGTCCGTCTCTGTATAGACAAGCTTCAGCGAAAAGTAATCATCTCTTTCCTCGAGCAGTCTGAAAAAAATCTTGTCGCCTTCCCAGATCGGAAGCTCATAAACCGCTGACTTATCTATCCACTCCAGCTCGCCCTCATCACACTCTATCAGCTCGCCCTCGAATTCGGTTGCGGTATAGAGATGCATATATTCAACGATTCTCTCCTCAGGACGATTCTTATCACCATAGATAAATGTAACTATCCCGCGTGCCTTATACTCAAGCAGTGTGAGCCCCGTCTCTTCTCTAACCTCCCGGAGCAGACATTCATCGGGACTCTCGCCATATTCGAAATGTCCACCAACCCCGATGTACTTGTCCTTATTGGTATCCTTTTCCTTCTTCACTCTATGCATCATCAGGTACTTATTATCCTTCTCGATGTAGCATAAAGTTGTTAATTCCGGTTTCCTGCTCATCTAATCATCCTCATATTCAAGTCTCGCTCGCGTAGCGTTTATCATCCCCATATTATGAAATGGGGTTCTTCTATCACACCATAAAGCTCAGTATACGACACCACTAAGCTTCGTATACGACACAACTTAGCTTCGTATACAACACTACTTAGCTACGTATATGTTACCTCTTAGCTACATATATGATACCACTAAGTCAACGTATGGAAAAGAAATATCAGGCCATCACACTTATATATGCGTGGCACATCTCACTTCAATTTGTAATAATACTTTTTTAATGATAAAATCACGAGTGTGATACATTTATCTGAAAGGGCGAAGTATGAGTACTTTATATGTAATGGTCGGAATTCCGGCCTCCGGAAAAACAAGCGTGTGTAAAGAGCTTGAAAAAAAGGGCGTGAAAACTTTTTCAACAGACGCAATAAGGCACGAATTATTCGGTGACGAAGCTCTGCAGTACACCGAAGAATGGCTGTGCGAGCACGAATATGACGGGGCTGATGAGCACATGGAGAAGTCAGACTTTGCGAGTCTCGAAGTGTTCAGGATTCTGTATGAACGAATCAACGCAGAATTAAAAATCGGCCACGATGTCGTAGCCGATGCAGTAAACAATTCTGTAAAGGTCAGAAAAAAGATGCTGAGTAATTGCAGCAAATACGCTGATAAAATAGTCGCAAATGTAATGGCCACTCCGTACGAGCTCTGCCTTGAGCGAAACAGCAAGCGGGACCGTACCGTGCCACCGTATATCATGAAGCTGCTCGCAGATGACTACGAAGAGCCAACTCTCGACGAAGGCTTCGATGAAATAATCTTTTACGGCGACAAAAATGACATAGACTACGGGAAAGCTAATGCTTAAGCCAATCACAATATCTTTTCCATACCGACCTTGTAAGGAACAAGACCTAGCTTCTCGTAGAATCTCATAGCGCCCGGATTACAGCTCCAGACATTTAGGGTGATATTGTAGCATCCCTTCTCGCGTGCAAACTGAGTGATGTGTTCGTAAATAGCTCTTCCCACGTTCATACCTCTCGCCGACTCATCAACGCAGATATCATCGATGTATAGCGTAAGGATGTCTGTCAGAAGCCTCGTGTTTTCAGCCTTTTGAAGAACACAAAAGCCGTGGCCGAGAATCCTCCCATCTTCACATACAAATATCGGAGTTTCAGGATTATTTATAATTTCCTTCAACTCATCCTCATTATACTTTGTTGTTAGCTTAAACAGATCCGGACGGCCATCATGGTGAACCTTACAGACCTGCTTCAGAAGCTCAATGATTTCGGGAATATCCTTTTCATTTGCAAATCTTACATTATATGACATTACACCGGATTCTCCTCTATATACTTCTCAAGAATCTCAGCCGCATCCCCTACTATATCAGGGCATGGCCTTTTTTTATAATACTCCTTTGTACGTGCTTCAGGTGTTGGAGCGTCATGCTTCACACTTAGTCCCAGCATCTCGCGGCAGACGATCGATCCATGAGTCTCCTCAAACCTTCTCGCCAGCTCCTGAATTCTCGCATAATGATCAGCCTTAACCTGTCCGGTTTCAGGGCCATCATAACCGTATAGCAGACCCGCAATCATAAACATTCCGCTGACAGAACCGCACACCTCTCTGAGCCTTCCCATTCCGCCTCCAAACGAAGACGCTAACTTAAGCAGGCTCTCCCTGTCAATCGGAACCAGATCCTCAAAAGCAAGCACGAGTGCCTGAGAACAATTATAGCCCTTCATGAAGTTTTCCTTTGCAAGTTCTCTCCTAGTCATAAACAAACCTCCGTAAACCGATAGGCATATTCTATCACAAAATATAATCAGCTTCTCTTCTTTCTGTACAGCACTACGCCAATTCCTACAACGCTTATAAGAAGCAAGACTACCCAGATGACCGGATCAAATCCGTCACCCATCTTTGGATTTGACGATTTATTTGGTGTTTTATTATTTCCACCATTTCCTGAATTATCACCGGAAGGATCACCACCGGAATTATCACCATTATTGTCATCATCCTTCGGTTTATCCATTTCAGCATGCGCCGTAAGTTCTACCATGTCAGTAACTGTTATACTCTGTGTGGCAACGTTCTTTCCCTCGTCCATAACCGGTGCCGTGCCCGTATAGGTCCATTCAGCAAAATGGAAGCCGGTCTCAGGCTCAGCAGAGATATCAAGCCTTCTCTCATCCATTATCCTAAGTTGTGACTTACCCTCACCGTTTGAAGGATTCTTAACAGTCGCAGAAGCTATACCGCTTTCCTTTTTAATGCTTACACTATAGAAGTCCATACTCAGCGACATCGCATGCTTCGTATCATAAGTAAATGTAATCGATGGATCTGTCAGCTCATACTTATCATTCTGAATCGTAAGTACATATTCTCCATCCGTAAGATTTTCAGAAACCGCAGCATTCATGATATTTATAACTTCATCACCCGTATCATTACTAGCAGTTTCCTTCTTAGGCTCACATACGTACATACCTGCAAGAGACATATCCTTCATGAAGCATCCCTTGTACTCCTTATCACCTCTTGTAAGTACTATATCTGATTCGTCTACATCCAGACCTTTTTTATCTACAGATATATAAACCGATATCTGTCCTGCCTCGTTCCACATCGCACTAAGTGTAACATCAGACAGACTTCCATCAGCGTTCACATTGCATAGGTTCTTAACCTCAGCCCCCGGCTGATAAAATGTAGTCGTTCCATCCAGTATCCATCCACGAAGTGTATAAATACCCGGCTTCCAATCAGGGTCATCAGCATCTATAAGTGTAACAGCCTCATTATATTTAACATTTATAGTCTGAGTCTTGCATCCATTATCCGGATCAACAAAGCTTACCTTGTATTCTCTTGGCTCCCATCTTGCATAGAGAGTGATCCTATCGCCATCTGTAGTAGAGAGATTCTTTACCATTTCCTTATCTGAGTAGTCATCTCCTGAGCCATCTGCTTTTGTATTCCAGCCTGCAAATGTATAACCCTTCTTCACAAACTTATTTTCAAAAAGCTCCTGCTGCTCATTATAGACCATATCCTGTCTCTCCATAGAGCCTTCAGCCTTTTCAGTTCCCGGATAAGCATCATCATTCGGATCAAATATTACACTGTAAACATTTTTCTCGGCATGAGCCATAAGTGCGTGAGTACCGACAACTGTGATATCCTGAACTGCCGTACTTCTGTCCTTGCCCCAAAGCGGCTGATCATTTTTAAGAGCACTCCAACCATCAAAATGATATCCATCCGAAACAGTGGCCTTGATAGAAAGCTTCGTACCTTCTCTTACAATAAAGCTCTCCTTCTTATCTCCCGTTGCCGGATCAGTCAGTTCAACTGATTCAATCCCCTCATCCTTTTCAATACTAACAGTAAAGTACTGCAGATGAACATCAGTCGCAAGTGTCGGATTATAGGTAAAGCTTTCTTCGACAGCAGGTATCTGGTAACGATCATTATTCTTAATAATAAGCTTATAATCTCCCGCAGGAAGCTTGCCACCACCAGGAATACCAGGAGATGGTTCATCAGCCTTATAAACATAGAGTCCGGCTGTATCTGCATCCTTAACAAAGCAGCCGCTGAATTCATCGTCTCCCTGCTTGATAACTATATCATTTACATCAAGATTAATACCGGCATAATCAAGTGTTGTATAAAGTGAGATACTACCATGATCAGTCCACTCAGCATACAGAGTAACACCTCTAAGAGACCCATCAGGATTAATACTGCAGAGATTCTTTACACTGCTTCCGGCTTTATAGAATTTTCCGGTATTACCCATGGACCAGCCGCGTAAGCTCTTACCGCCCGGATTCCAATTAGGATCATCAGAAGCTATAAGCTGTATAGTTTCATCATATTTCACAGTAATATACTGAGGCGAACAGGTGAGGTCCGGATCTCTATATGCTATATCATAAGTAAGTGGTTTCCACTGAGCATATAGCACGATTCTCTCACCGTCTGTAGTAGTCAGGTTCTTTACCTTCTGAGCCTCAACATAGAAGTCTCCGCTACCATCCGGCTTTGTATTCCAACCCTCAAAACGATAACCCTTTCTGGCAAATGCACACGGGGTAAGCTTCTGAGGAACACCGCAAACCATATGCTGATCATCCATCTCACCCGTAGCCTTTTCAGCATTTGGATACTGACTGTCGTTCGCATCAAAGCCTACAGAATATTCATTTCCCCTTGAATGTGCCGTAAGCACCAAAGTCTTGTTTGAGGTATACTTCGTTTGATTAGTATCCGCCTGCCATAGAGGGCTGTCATAACCATCCCATGACCATTTATCAAAACTCGTACCATCATCGGTTTCAACATAAAGGCTTACAGTAAAGCCGGTTGTCATTATGATCTGATCCTGAAGATTGCCATCTTCTATACTCATTTTAACAGACTTTACGCCATCTGCAGACTTTACACCATTGGTGTAGAAGTTCATATCAACTGTACTTATCTTAGTCTTATCATATACAAATGTATAAACACCCGCATAATGATCAGTCATAGCATAGCCATCAACACTGACTCTGTATGTTTTATTTTCAGGAAGATTTGCAGCATCATCATATATATAATGTCCAGCTGCGTCTTCCGTAAAAACTCCTGTGTATTCCTGTCCTGAGTCCGCATCAACTACCTTGATATCTGCCGCCTTACCCGTATCCGGAAGATTATCAAGCCAAATATTTACATTTACCGCTGTTTCCTTCTCCCAGACAGCCGTAAGTGTAACTCCCTTAAGAGTTCCATCCGACTGAATCTCGCAGAGATTAACAACATTTTGCCCCGGCTTATAAGTGTTTGTTCCATCAGTCCAGCCAAGCAGATTGTAGCCATCCTTCTTCCAGTCGTCCATCAGATTTATATATTTATTATAAGCAGTATCTATAGTCTCATCCTCATGCGGATTTGCATCAGCATCAGTAAATGTAATCGTATACGGACGTGGACTCCAGCGCGCATAAAGTGTAATCTCAGAGTCTAAATAACTAATAGGATGATCTGCCGGAATCTCCTCACCATCCTTGTAGATTTTACCACCTCCCTGAGCTGGTTCTTTATCAAATGGATAAGTATTCCATGCATATCCTTGGCTATTATCCTGATAATATCCGACCTTCTTGAATTTGCTCTTCTGAAGGCACTGAGCCTCTCCTATAGTAAACTCCTGAGGCTCCATCTCTCCGGTCGGATCCTCACCAAATGGGAAGCTCGTGTCAGGATCAAACTTAACAGTATATTTATTTCCACCGACCTGCGGTGTAAGCACGGATGTTCCCTTAACAGTAAGCGTAACCTGTTTTGTATCCGGAGCCCAGTCAGGCTCTGTTCCCTTACTGCTCCAGCCGGTCACATGGTAACCATCCCTGCCCTCAGCATCAATATTTACAGTACTTTCTCTAAGCGTACGGGCAAATGGTCGTCCACTTTCATCGACGAGAACATTTCCGTCCTTATCAGTAAACGGATTACCATCTTCGTCAGTAACTGTAACAGACGAAGCTACATCACCCTTATCGAGTGTAGTTGTTACAAATGGAAGCTCAACCTTTATAGTATGATTCTTGAAATATGCAAATGCGGCCTGCATGTTATTTTTATTAAGACGATTATCTATATAAATATATCCATTAAGCATATCACCGAGATCTGCATCGCTCTTAAGTACATAGTTTCCCGGAATACCCGGAAC